>JANQSK010000913.1 GCA_028284105.1 Anaerolineae bacterium | reverse complement strand
TGATGAACAATGTATGGCTGCAGGGATAGATGGCCAAACCGTAATTGTTGATGAACAGTGGCGTATGCGTATTGATGAAACAACGATGACAGTGTCAGGAGAGGCAATCGGCACCATTCAGGGTCTGGAAGACAATATCCCGTATGAATTTAACGGAACAATCTCCGGTATCTTTACCCCAAGCCAAGCGGCTTCTTGCGAAGGAACGTCTTTGGAAGCCTGTGAGGTTGAGATTCAGGTTCAAGGCTATAAGTTTGATATTGGCGAGGACTGTTGGTACAAACGGCCGTTTCGCTTAAAACCCCACACAATCGAAGCAAGCAACAACCATATGTGGGCACTGCCTTGCTTTCCAGCTGGCTAAAGTGGAGACAAATATAATGACACCGCAAGATAAACAACTCGTGCGAGAAACCTTTGCACTTGTTCATCCGATCGCCGATCAGGCAGCTGCGCTCTTTTACAATCGTCTTTTTGATATTGCACCGCAGACGCGGCACCTTTTTCAAAGTGATATGGAAGAACAGGGTAAAAAGTTGATGCAAACGCTGGGTGTGGCCGTGGCCCACCTTGACAAGCTCGATGAGCTGTTGCCTAAGGTGCAACAGCTAGGTCAGCGACACGCAGGCTATGGGGTTCAACCCGCTGATTATGATATTGTTGCTTCTGCCCTACTTTGGACGTTAGAGCAAGGATTAGGAGCAGCATTCACCCCTGACGTTAAACAAGCTTGGGCCACAGTTTATACTGTCCTCGCTAACGCAATGAAAAATGCTGCCAATACACCCGAAGAGATCATTTGATTTCTCTTGCTCGAATTAACAAAATGGCGGGTGGAGTTCATTCCCATGTTTTCTCCCCCGCCTTAATCGTTACCTTTTGCCAATTTCAATAACTTACGTTGACACTTGTGTTGCCAAAAGCAAGCCGATGCGACAGGCGTTATCAAATTCGTCTAGATTCAGCGTTTCCTTGACGGTGTGTGGATCTTTTTGACCGCACCCCATCGTTACTGAAGGAATGCCCTTCGCTGTGAGCCAGTTGGCATCTAATCCCCCATTGGCAATTGAACGCTCTGGCTCTAGCCCTAACCCACGAATCACTTTTTCCACCTCCATCAACGAGGGATCGTCGTCTTCAAGACGGAATGATTCATAGACGAGATTATTATCAAAGGTGACTTTTCCGGCGGCACCGTCAATATTGGTCACCGCTTCAGCCGCTTTAAGAAACGCTTGTTCTATTTGATTGAGCATCTCTTTGCGGAATTCAGGATCGTGACTGCGTGCTTCAGCACGAACATGAACAAGGTCTGTTACTACATTCGTCGCTTCTCCCCCTTCAATAAACCCAACATTGCTCGTGCCCTCGCTTGTGCCTTTTATAACTTTGCCATGCCACCCGTTTTTGTCGAGATCTGCAATAGCGTGAGCAGCGATAGCGATGGCGCTTACCCCTTTTTCGGGTGCACCGCCTGCATGGCTGGCAAGCCCTTCAATTTTTGCGCGAATACGATAGGAACCTGTAGCACCTGTGCTAAGCTTTGTCGCTGAGCCACCATCCCAATTAAAAGCTAGTTTAGGATTAGAAAGGTCCTCTATATTGATGAGCCTTGCGCCGTGCATCCCTGTTTCTTCTTGAATAAACCAGCAAAAGGTGAGTGGGGGGTGGGGCAAATTGTTTTCGATTATTTCGAGGGCGGTGTTGAGCAAAACGGCCGTTCCTGCCCGATCATCTGCACCAAGTCCTGTTGAAGGGTCTGTTGAATGAACGATACGGCCGTTCAATTCAGGCTGACTACCAACACAAATAGGCACTGTGTCCATATGGGCAGACAAAAGGCGACGGTCGCCTTCGTGTGTTCCCGGAAGCGTAAGGATCAGGTTGCCCGTGTTGCTGGGTGTGGGTGTCTTTTGATTCGTATCGTCAATATAAATTTGGTTCTCACTGTAGCCCGCTTTGAGCAGCTTGTTTTTAATATAGTCAGCAACCTCGGCTTCATTGCCTGTTTTGCCAGAGATAGCCATGAGTTCCATCACTAACTCAAAAGCGCGTGATAAATTTGGTTCACTACTTGTTGCTTGCATAGTTGTGCCTCCGTTTGTAAATGGATAATTCAGCAAAATTAACACAAATATGATCGTCGGAAAAGGTAGGAGGAGATTTTGTTGGAGATATTGGGTTGATTTTTATATCTGTATTTGTGTTGAATTCGTTTTGGAGATAATAGAAACGGCCGTTTATTCCCTGCTGCCCATTATTCTCCAATTGCTAGTTGCCGAAAAATCTTCGAAATGTAATATACTGCAGATTTATGAATGGTATCCTCATCTCTATCCTCTCAGGAATCACGTTTGGCCTATTCCAAACCATTAATCGGCAAGCCGCCAAAGAGGCGAACACCTATCAATCAACATTTATTCTGTTGTTGGTGAGTTCGTTGGTTTTGGTGCTCATAACGGCCGTTTCCCAAGATTTAGTCCGATTGTCACAACTATCTTGGCTGGCTGTTTTCTATTTTTCATTGGCGGCATTTATACATTTTTTAATAGGCTGGACTTTGTTGAGTGCGAGTCAAAAAAAGGTGGGGGCGGCGCGAACAAGTGCCCTGCTTGGCTCTGTTCCCCTTTGGGCCACTGCGATAGGCATTCTCTTTTTCGATGAATTTCTGTCGGCCTGGATTTTTGGCGGTATTATTCTGATTATCATCGGAACCTTTATTGTGTCATCAGGAAAGAGTGCTTCAACAGAGATTTCAACTGGATTTAGAGCATCGCTTTATGGTTTGGGAACGGCCGTTTGTTTTGCAGGAAGCTCCATTTTTATCCGTTACGGGCTTGAACAACTTCCATTTCCTTTATTAGGGGTAACAATTGGCATGGTTGTGGTGACATTTTTGTATGGTGGCTTGCTATGGTTGAGACCTACAAATGAGGGTTTGAGTTTTGAATTCAATAGCAAGGCGTTGTGGTTACAAGTGGTAGCCGGTGTTTTGGTGGCAGTCGCAACTTGGTGGCGTTGGCTTGCCCTTGACCTAACCACAATTGCTGTTGTTAACTCTCTTAGCCGCTTAAGCGTTCCAACCGTGCTGTTGTTATCTCCGTTTCTGCTTGCACGTAAATGGGAAGAGGTCAATGGGCGCGTTTGGTTTGGCGCTGGCGTTATTGTCATGGGTGCATTGATTTTGACGTTTTCGTGATGCTTGGGATGAGAGGGTGCTCGCGTCGTTCGGCAAAAGATTAATCAAGTTGCTGAGGGAAAACGGCCGTTTGTGTCAATCACATCAATGATTGACATCATCAAGACAGAAAAACCTCTTTTATTCATTGTTGAGCAGTTCAAGATATTGACCAATCAGGTCTATTGTTTTTTGTTCGACCAGTTCACCGCTCATGACCTCAAACTGATGCGCTGAAACCTGTGCTCGTAATTCAGATTCTAACGCGTCAATCTCGTGTGTAAGCCGAGGCTCCTGATTCAAGTGCGTGGCATTCAGGAAACTTTCGATGCTTTGTGGGATGTTGCCTACAGTCAACCAATATCGACTAAACGCAAGCAGGCATGGCAAGTACAGTTCATGCCAATTTTGATCCAAAAGCTGTGTAGCCCCCTGTATTAAATAACTTTTTGCTTGATGGGGTAACCTCGCCTTGACATATAATCTTGATAGGATCAAAGCGTTGCCGATGATGTAGTTTGTGTAATGAGTTTGAATTGCTAACTCAAGACTATCTTTTGTATATTGAATGGATTGAGCCCAATCGGCCTGCATTTCATAATAAAAACTCCACCCCAAAAAAATCCAGAATTGCCGTCTAGGCGCGTTTAGCTCCTTTGCAATTTGGTCTGCCTCTTCGAGATGAGCTTTAGCCTCTTCAAACGAATGCTTTACGATTGCAATAACGCCCAACAAAGAGAGTCGCCTAGTAATACCGGCACGATCCCCGATAAGACGCTTTAAGGACAAGCTTTCTTCTATCAGTGATTGTGCCTCACCGATTAAATTCTTTTTATATAATGAGAGGCCAAGGTTATAGGTCGCGCTCGATAAGAGCATATCATTTTCTTGTTGACGTAGGAGAGAGACCTCTTGTTGCTGAATTTCCAATGCTTTTTCTGCCGCCCCCAATTCTGCATACCCTAGACCTAATCGACTCAAGGACACACTCATATGGTGGGGATGGTTCACGCTTTGGCTCAACGCCCAATATTGATTGGCTAACTCAACACACTCTTCAAATTGACCTAAATTATGAAGGTGACTCGTCAATAGTGAATAGCTGGTTAGTTTGTAAGTGACATCCTCCTGATTTTGAGCAAAATCAAAAAGTTTATAAGCATATGTGGTCGCCTCTTCAATCTTTCCCAGCTCACTTAAGAAATGGCTACATTGATGCATCAGCTTGACCCAAAGGGCATCGGGAGGTAGGTTCAGGAGTGCCAGCTTGCAATAATGAACACCTTCTTTGAAATAACTGCGATGGTACCAATATTGGGTCATAGAGGTCGTTAGCTTAACGGCCGTTTCGCGCACCTCGCTCTGCTGGGCTAACCCCCAATCTAAAGCCGAAAGCACATTCTCCCGCTCTAACGCGACATCCCGTAAAGGGTACAAATAATCCCCATGACCGATGGCAATAAGAGCGTCAGTCACATATTCTTCAAAAAAGAGGAGGTGAGCGGTTTGGGTTTCTGAAAGCAGGTCACTTTCAAGTAGCTTTTCTTGTGCAAATTGTTTTACCAGCGGATGTAAATCATACCTTCGGTTGGCCACCTGCTGAATAAGCGATTTGTGCTGCAGGCTTTGCAAGATACGGATTGATGCGCCAGCTACCGCTTTCGCCGCCTTACGACCAAATCCGCCCTGAAAAATAGCTAACTTCATACAGGCATCCCGCTCGCTACCCAACAGCTTTTGCCAGCTTGCAGATATGACCGTTCTCATACTGCGTTGCCGCTGCGGGATATTGCGCATCTCTGTTGAGAGCATGTCTAGGTCTTGGCTAATTTCCTCCGCAATCTCTTCGACTGATAATGAGTCAATCCACGAGGTGGCCAAGACAATGCCCAAAGGCATACCGCCAACCAGATTGACAATTTGTTGGGCATAAACAGTCTCTTGCGCCGTGAGCGCAAAGGAAGGTTTTAACGTTTTTGCAATCGCTTCAAACAACTGAAGACCATTCTCTTGCAATCCTTTCAGATCTAAAATCGTTTCCCCATAGAGATTGAGCCGCTCCCTTGAGGTCGCAAGGATTCGACAGTCAGGTGCCGCTTTCATTAAATCATCAACGAGTTCGGCTCCATCCAAAATATGCTCAAAGTTGTCGAAAATAAGGAGTAGCTTTTTGTCACGGCAAAAGTCGAGGAGTTTTTCTTTTTGATCATCTGTCCCTTTTGCTTGGAGGCCTAGGGCCTGTAGGGCGACAGTAATGATATTGTTTGCGTGATTGAGCGGTGCAAGCTCAAAGAGATAGATGCCATCTGGAAATTTTTCTAAGAGTAGGTGTCCAGTTTCGATTGATAATCGGGTTTTGCCCATTCCACCAGGACCTAAAATGGTGAGTAAGCGGGTGTTGGGCTGTTCAAGAAGAGTCGTGATCCTCTGAATCTCTCTGGCTCGCCCTAGGAAGGGGGTGGCGATGGTCGGAAGATTGTGGGTTCGGATTTGGGGGGAAACGGCCGTTTTTGTGCCACCAATCAACCCTAGCCGTTGTGCCTTGGCAATCGCCTCAGTGCGTCTGCTTGTGCCAATCTTGCTGTAAATTTGCTTGTTATACCAGCGCACAGTCTCTTTGGTGATAAACAGCTTTTCACCAATGGCAGCGTTAGAAAGCCCCTCAGCCATTAGGCTCAATATTTCAAGCTCCCGGTCTTTAAACTCATCTAAGAGATAATCATCAACTTGATTCATAAAATCTGATGCCTTTATCTGCCATTAAAAGCATCTAGATTTTACCTCATCTTGAAAGAGTAGAAATCAACTTCTCTCATATTATGAGGCACTCTTTTAGATAGATTTGAGACCTGTCCTTTCAATAAGCAAAAGAGTGAAGGGGGTCAATGCACAATCAGCGGTAAAAAGATGGACGTGTGCATGACCATAAAGCGCCACACTGACGGATCGCTGAACCCCACAAAGCTGTTGCCTGCCAAATCTTTTACAATGCCGCGTGGCATTGTCAGATAATATGTTTCACCCATCTCTAAGTCGGAAGGCAACGTGATTTTTAATGTTTGGCTGTTGATTTGAACGGCCGTTTCATTCATCACATCCAGTTCCGCAACCACCATGCCATCAGAAGCAGCGTGAATCTGTATCATTCCTTCCCCTGCTTGGATCGCTTCGCTGAACGGGATCTCAATAAACCCTTGAGAAATCACATTGTGCGTATTGCTAACGGGTTCAACAATCTCTACGGGGCTGTCCACCTCGACTGTTGTAAATTCCCAAGCGGTATTTGACGTGACGCCCACAAAATTGTTGCCCAGCAAATCTTGCACCGCACCTGCTTCCATCAAAATGTAATAATCGGTGTTGCTTCGCAAATCTTGTGGCAGATCAATAGCAAGGTCTCTATCTGTAATTGAAACGAGCTCGCTATTCGTCATATCCACCGACTGCACAATCGCGTCATTTGCGGCCAAATGCACCGTTACCTTGCCTGTGCCGGTTTGAATGGGCTCGCTAAACAGCACCAGAATGTCAGTATTGACCGGTACGTCGATCTCTTCGTCAAACGGGCTATCGTCCACAATGTGTAGCGGCACGTCTTCAATTTCTGCGAGCCAAATTTGTCGCTTCCGGGGTTCAATATTTTCGTCGGTCAGATCAGACTCGCTTTGGATTACAACGGCCGTTCCATCCCCGTTAATGCCTAGTCCATAGCTTTCACTAAATGACTCAGGTGTGGTGGTTAAGCGCGTCAACGTTTGCGTCTCAATATGATACAGCCACGCCTCCATCGCATTGCGAACTTCTCCCTCGTTCAGAAAATCGATCCGACTGCTAAACGCAATCGCCGTGCCGTCTCTGCTAATTGTTGGTCGGGCATTCCCATCATCTGGATCGAGCGTTGTCGTGACCCGCGTGTAGGTCATTGTCGAGGTGTCATACAGCCACACTTCCTCTTTGATGGGTGCGGTCGGTTCGTTGAGCAAGTTGCCACTGCTCAAAAAAGCGATCCTTGTACCATCTGCGCTGATAGAGGGGAGGCGGTGGTTGCCAGAAACGGCCGTTATCCGCGTAAAGGTCATCACATTGGTATCATAAAGCCACAGTTGTCGCCCCGGCGCGACACCATCGTTAAGCAAATCATCCTTACTTTCAAAGGCAATAATCGAGCCATCATAATTGAGCGACGGATCTGAGCTAAACGCTTTTCCGCTGGCTGGTTCGGGGGTAATGCGCGTGTGTGTATCGGTCTCGATGTCGTATAGCCATAGATAGATCTCGCCCACTTTAATCCCTTCACCCAATAAGTCAGAGTCGGTACGAAAGGCAATCTTTGTCCCATCACCGCTAATCGCCGGATCAAGATTGTTGCGTACGGGGCCAGATGAGAAGGTGGTGCGGGTGTAGATTCCTGTGGTGGTGTCATAAAACCAGATTTGATAATCGCTGTGGAGCCCCTCATCGAGCAGGTCTGCGTAGCTTTCAAACGCGATGCGCGTGCCATCGTCACTAATCGAGGGCGCAAAACTATTGTGCAGCGGAACGGGGCTGTTTGTGACCAATGTGTAGGTCATGGTTTCTGTGTCATACAGCCAGATTTGGTTGATGTTGTTGGGCGTACCTGTATTCAGCAAGTCTGAGTCACTCACAAAAGCGATCTTTGTCCCATCTGCGTTCACAACCGGCGAAAAGCTAATACGGTCTTCATCAGAAGAGAAGGTGATACGGGTAATCGAAACGAGATAAGCGGCATGTAAATTGGTAATGAGGTTGATGATAAAAACGGCCGTTGTACCCGAAACCATCAATAAAATGGCCAAATTTTTCCTATTTTGCTTCAACGGAGCCCTCCATATTGGCATTAATACGCATTGATCATGTTCAATTAAAACGGGCAAAACTTACAAACTACTTCGCGGAGATTGGGAACAAGGGTCTAGCTAGCTTTTTGGGTTTTCCAACAAGCTTAGAAATGATAAAGACGCCGGTTTTCCTTATCGGCCTCCTCGAACCGAATCAAACCAACTCAATGCCGCAAAGAAGGATGTTACCAAGTGATATCAATTGCAGTTGGAAGCGATTTGGAAGCGATAGTTTGATACACTATGATCAACAAAGTGGAGAACAAAAAGTCACTTGAAATATAAAAGCTTGAATGAAGCTTTTTGTTCTCCTAGAAGTAAATCATATTGACATACTGGGAAACCAATTTTTTTTATGATTTACCTAAGGAATCCAATTGGGAGCAAACTCAGCGAACAATGAAAAAGCAAGAACAAGCCTGTAGAACCAAGCATTTCCCAACAGTGCAAACTGATAACTGACTAGCTAAAACGCATATATGCTAACAAGCTGAATTGCTAATTCTACAAATAACACGAAAATCAAAAGATAAGCACCCCATATGCCCACATGAACAAGGAGAATCCAACTCGATGACCGCACCATACACTTGGAAAGACGTGACACCTGAACATTATTTACTTTTTGGCTTTGTTGAACATGGAGGCAAAGCATACATCCAATTGTATGACAGCAGTTCTGGTAACAATTTTAGCTATCAGCTAACCGGCGATACATTTACTAATATTACTCCCTCAGGATCATGGCGTCGTTTCCTCTATTTATACAATGATAAGAGGGGCAAAGCATACTTCAAGATAATGGACAGTTCAGGTAACTGGTATCTTTATGTGCAAGACAGCAGCACATTTCTTCCAATGTATATCACAGATGAAGGACGTAGGCCGCCATATATCAACCCTCAAGGTGGCGAAGTATATATCCATTGGTATGACAAATTAGGTAAGTGGTCTCTCTATAAGCTGGACAATGGCACACCTACAGATATAACCCCATCTATAAACCCGCCAGATTCATGGAAATGGATAAGTTATTTAGGAGAGCAAGGGGGCAAAAATTACTACTCATTTACTGACAGTACTAATAAGGTGCATCTCTATGAGCTAGGCAGTAGCACACCTATAGATATAACCCCATCTATAAACCCGCCAGATTCATGGAGACGAATAAGTTATTTAGGAGAGCAAGGGGGCAAAAGTTACTACTCATTTGCTGGCAGAAAGGCGTACCTCTATGAGATAGACAATGGCACACTTACTGACATAACCCCTTCAGGTTCATGGGTTAAATTTTACAAATTCAGGGAACATGGAAGCAAAGTATTCATCACACTTTGGGCCAGTTCTCAAAACACGTACCTATATGAATTACACGAGGGAACACCTACTGATATAACCCCCTCAGGTTCATGGAAAGGAATAAGTTATTTAGGAGAGCAAGGGGGCAAAAATTACTACTCATTTTTTGACAGCACTTCTTATCAGCATCTCTACGAGCTTGACAATGGAACATCTACTAACATAACCCCCTCAGGTTCATGGAAAAATATTGGCTATTTAAGCGAGCAAGGAGGGAAAGCATATTTCAAATTGAGGGACAGTTCAATTAACTGGTCTCTTTATGAGCTAGACAGCGGAACGTTTATAGATATAACCCCGGCAGGTTCTTGGAACCTTATTGACTATTTATGCGAACAAGGGGGAAAAGCATATTTCAAATTGAGGG
>JANQSK010000898.1 GCA_028284105.1 Anaerolineae bacterium | reverse complement strand
AGCGGGATCCATCCGCTTTGCATATTCACCAAGCACCCAGCCTGGCGAAACAGACACCACACGAATATCGGGGGCCAAAGCGCGTCCTAGTGAACGCGTCATGGAATCCATCGCCGCTTTGCTGGCACAATAAGCCACATTGCTCCCAATGCCAGTCACAGCGGCCACGGATGAAAGATTGACGACGAGCGCACTATCACTCAACAAAAGCAATGATTTGAAAGCTCGAATCATCCCAAAAGCTCCGCGAACGTTGGTTTGAAAAATGCGGTCGATCCACTCATCACTTAAACCATCAAGATCATCATGAGCAACTGGCGTTGTAATGCCAGCATTGTTTACTAAAAGATCGAGCTTACCGTGTGTAGCTTTCACTTCATCGGCGAGTGCTTGCATCTCTTCACTGCTTGTCACAGAAGCTTGGTGAATGGTGTGTCCTTCACCTGCAAGGCTCTCTAAAACGGCCGTTGCATTCGTGGCATTCGACCGATATGTAATGATGACTTTTGCACCAGCCAACGCCAAACGCTGACAAATTGCAGAGCCAATGCCGCCGCCACCGCCAGTCACAAGCGCAACCTTTCCTTCCATTGAGTTATCCATTTCGTTTATAACCTTTCTGGTTTAAGTGTTCCGAAGTTTCTAAATTGAAAAACATGTTCGCAAAAGCTTCGGAACCTTGAGGAAACGAAATTTGAAGCTATCATTTTATTCAAAACTGGAACTTCGTTTCACTTAATCATGACGACTTACGATTTAAGAATGCCTGTTGACAATCAAAAATCGTAAATCGTAAATCACAAATTCTTAATTACCGTATCGTCTGACGCGTAAATCGGCCTGTTCTTTATGTCCCCAGAACCGCTCAATTGCACAAAGTCGTGAGCAATACTCACCAATCAGGGCGCTTGCTTCATCAGATACAACACGTTGATAGGTCACGGTTTTGATAAATTTACCAACCCACAAACCACCTGTGTACCGACCTGCCTTCTTGGTAGGTAACGTGTGATTGGTGCCAATTACTTTGTCACCGTAGGCAACATTGGTGCGGGGGCCGATAAAAAGAGCGCCATAGTTGGTCATGTTATTGAGGAAATAATCATTATCAGCCGTTAAAATTTCGACGTGCTCACTGGCGACCTTATCAGCCTCAACGCATGCTTCTTCCAAACTATCCACCAAAATGATTTGCCCATAATCTTGCCAAGAAACAGAGGCAATATCGGCCGTTTCGAGCGTTTCAAGCTGACGCCCAATTTCAATTTCGGTTTCTTTGGCCAACTGTTCACTTGTAGTGATCAAAACAGCGGGTGAGTTTGGTCCATGCTCTGCTTGTCCCAATAAATCGGTGGCTACCATTTCAGCATCTGCAGTTTCGTCTGCAATGACCAAGACTTCTGTTGGACCTGCCAACAAATCAATCCCAACGCGACCAAATAACTGGCGTTTAGCTTCCGCCACATAAGCGTTTCCTGGGCCCACAATCATATCGACAGGCTCCATTGTTTCGGTGCCTAATGCCATGCGGGCAATCGCCTGAACCCCACCAATGATGTGGATTTCATCAGCACCCCCAAAGTGCATCGCCGCAATCGTCGCAGCAGGCAGTTCGCCATTGATGGGTGGCGTACAGGCAATAATACGCTTAACGCCAGCCACTTTAGCGGTCAACACGCTCATGTGAGCAGAGGCCACCATCGGATAACGACCGCCTGGTACATAACAGCCAACACTGTTCACTGGAATATTTTTGTGTCCTAAAATAACGCCGGGCAATGTTTCAACTTCGATATCTTTAAGCGCATCTTTTTGATGTTGAGCAAAGTTTGCTACCTGCTCTTGCGCAAATTTGATATCGTCGATGACCTGTTGATCTAATGACCCAACAATTTCTGCTATTTCTGCATCGGACAGTTTAAAACTTTCGGGAGCCCACTTATCAAATTTGACGGATAGCTCACGAACGGCCGTATCTCCCCGTTTGCGAATATCATCTAATATCCCAGAAACAATTTGTTGAACTTTGACATCTGCTTCAAAGGCATCTTCATCACTAATGCCCGGTTTTAATATTTTTGCCATGATTACCTCTCATATCACATTTTTTATTTTTGCTTACTAAAAAAGATGCTCATTTTTCCAAACTTTACCATTAATGAATGCGCATTCATAAAAGTGTTCATTTACTTCTTTTTAGGAATTGATTTGATAAATTTGTTCTAAAGCCGAGCGGATTTTTGCTGGAATTGGAGCTGATTTATTTTCATTATTTCGGTCAACAAAAACGTGTACAAAATAACCTAACGCAGCGGGTTCTTCAAAACCCTCAGTAAATAATCCTATTTCGTATCGCACGCTTGTGTTGCCTATTTTAGTGATGCGCAGCCCCGCTTCAATGATGTCGGGGAAGCGCAACGGCCGTTTATATTGGCACATATTTTCAATCGCAAAGGCGACGATGCTGTCATTTTGATAATCCATCTGCCCGACTTGGGTCAGATAATGCCCAATCACGGTGTCAAAAAAAGCGTAGAAATGAACGTTATTGACATGTTGATACAGATCATTATCAATCCATCGTGTGGGGATCGATAAAAAATAGTTGTAGTTTTCTCGCTTTTCCATCGACATCTTCAACAGACCCTTAGGGTCTAAAACTAATCTTTATAATTCATTATCTGCTCGGTACGGTCCAACACGTCCAAGCCTTGCTGTTTGAGCCAATAGGGGATATCAATCAACACCCAGTTCTCTGCTAGCTTGTCCCCTTCACGGCGGTACACATCAACAACCTGCATGCCGCTGCTTTTCTTCCCTTCTGGTAATCCTAAAAAGCCACCAATAGGCCGATTTGATAAATTCGGCCAGCCAAAGAAACAGGCAAAGTTTCCTTCAGCAAATCGGCAAACATGCCCATTAAACTTTTTGTCATCTAGATTTTCTCTAAAGGGAAGCTGATGCTGTTCTTGATAGCGAGGAATGGTGTAGGTCGCCCCAATGCCGGCCGGACCGTACCAAAGCATATCCTTTTTCCAAGTCCGTTCGAGCACTTCTGGTGGGCAGCCCATTGAACCACTGTCATTTAAGTCCGATAGATCTTGAACCATTTCATTCACCAAAGCCAATGTGGCAACACCTTGACCTTCGGGGGCATCGTCATAAAGCAAGCCATCGTGTGTTCGTGGACCAGGATAGTTAAAATAAACACCAGTTGAAGGGGGTAATGGATAGGTGCCTGCTTGCACCATCAATCCAATTAAGTCAATAAACAGGCCGGTTTGGGTAATTTTGCCATTCTCAACACAACTAAACTCTGCATATCGCAGGTTTGCAATTTTGCGTGTGCGTGGGATACCCAGCCAATCGTTGTCAAAAAGGCCCATAAAATTACCCATGCTCATGACCCAAATTTCACCGCTAATTTCATTGGTGCCGCCAATAAAGATATCTTGTCGGCGCTGCATGTGGCTCAATGCATGTTTGAGTGGTTTCCAGAAGAGGTCAGCAACTGTTTCAGCACCCTTTTGGTCTCGGAATGGATAGACACCTCGCCATAGATAGTCG
>JANQSK010000889.1 GCA_028284105.1 Anaerolineae bacterium | reverse complement strand
ACATGGCTTGAACCTGACGCGGCGATTGTGCGCTAGTCTAACTTGTGTGGTTAAAGTGGAGATGTTGTTAACCCCACCGTGCAGGTTAAACGGCTGTTCGCACCTCTGAAATCAAGAAATCTGCTGTTCTGTCGCTGCAACACCAAACTCCTCGACAAGAAAAAACGGCCGTTCCCACCTCAAACACCCCAACACCATCAAGCCATCAAGACCTGTCAGGGTTGGGGGACTTGTCTAGGCAGCAACGGCCGTTTCCCCCCCTATCCTCAATCATCTCCCCTCATCTATTCCCGACTTCAGCTCGCTATACTTGAAGACATAAACCAGCCTATAGCAACCCTTTTGAAAACTTGCGTATCACTTGTATACTGTGCTTGCTTGTTTTGTCAGCTCTCTATGATCAAGACTCTTAATTAAAAGATGCCACGTCACATCAGACTTTAGATATGCACTTGCGATTGATATAAAGATGATTAGATTTTAGTATCAGTATTCACTATGATGACCACTAATTCCCAATTTTACAATAATTTACTCTTGGCATTGGATAAGTCATTTAGCCGAGAAGAAATTAGGCTTCTTTGCTTTCAACTTGGTATAGACTATGAAAATCTGGCTGGTGAAACAAAAATTGCTGTGATTCAATCTTTAATTATTTATTTGAATAAACGTAATCGAATTGATGAACTTATTAAATCCTTGCAAGAGTTACGTCCAAATATTGAATGGCCTCAAGAAAATCTCACAGCTCTCTCTCAGCCTTATCGGGGATTATTTCCATTTCGCGAAAAGGATGCTCATTTCTTCTTTGGCCGAGATAAGTTTATAAATCGGTTGCAAAAAGCTGTGCAAAGAAACCCCCTAGTTGCAGTTATTGGTGCATCTGGTTGTGGAAAATCCTCTATAGTTTTTGCTGGTTTAGTTCCCCTTTTACGCAAGGAAGAAGAATGGTTAATTATTGAATTTCGCCCAGGGAATGATCCTTTTCACTCATTAGCATCAGCATTGGCTCCATGGTTGAAAATCAAAAAGCAAAGGATAAAGCAACAAAGAGTTGCTATCCCTGAAATAGCAAAGGCATTTCAAAATAATCCAGTCTCTATAATACAAAAATTGAATGAAATATTAGCAATCCAGTCTAATGATAAGCATATACTATTAATCGCTGATCAGTTTGAAGAATTGTATACACTCTGCTCATCAATAGAAATGCAACAACGATTTATGGATACGCTGCTAGAAACATTAAAGTCGGGTCAAGCAACTCTCATATTCACTATGCGGGCTGATTTTATGGATCAAGCTGCTGGATACAGGCCATTTGCTGATGGGTTACAGGATGCTGATCGGATTATTCTACCTTTTATGTCAAAAGAGGAATTAAAAGAGGCGATTGAAAAACCTGCCCAATATGTAGGTGTTGATTTTGAATCTGGATTAGTTGCTCGGATAGTAGACGATCTTCGTGATGAGCCAGGAAATCTTCCAGTTTTAGAATTTGCCTTGAGTTTGTTATGGGATCGTGTAGAGTTTTGGGCTTTAACTCATAAAGCATATGAAAATATAGGTGAGGTAAATGGAGCCTTGACTAAGTACGCTGAAACTGTTTTTGCCGAATTAAATATTGAACAGCAAAAACAAGCAAGACAGATTTTTATGCAATTGGTGCAACCAGGGAATGGTACACAGGATACTCGCCGACTAGCACTAAAGAGCCAAGTTGGAAAACAGAGCTGGGAGTTAGTTCAATGGCTGGCAGACAAACGAATGGTAGTAACAAATAGCTCATTGAATAAAAACAATGAAGAGACAGTTGAAATAATACATGAAGCTTTGATTCAAAAGTGGCCTCGATTACGGGGTTGGATGGACGTAGATCGAAAATTCCGAGAATGGCAGGAAACGTTACGTACGACGTTAAATCAGTGGGAGGAAAGCAACCACGATGAAGGTGCATTATTACGAGGAGCACCGTTGGTCGAAGCTGATAGCTGGCTAGAAGAACGACGCGAAGACTTGAGCAAAGTGGAAATAAAGTACATTGTGGAAGGGATAAGATTACGATGGAGGGAAAAGCAAAAAGAAAGGCAAATAGAAGCTGAACGGAGACGTGCATTGCAATTACGCGGCCTACGGAATGGGCTAGCAATTATGTTGGTTGTGGCAATTGCAATTGCGATAATTGCATTGCAACTTCGTTGGGAAGCTAATCAAGCAAGGCAAGAGACTGAAAATCTAAAAGATATTGTATTAGCTAATCAGCTTGCGAGTGAAGCGATGGTAATATTCGAAGAATCGCCTGAACTCGCTTTATTGCTAACTATAGAATCTTACTACCTACAAAATGTGAACAATCGACCAATATTGCGTGCAACTGAGCAGAGCCTACGTTTATTGTTAAGTCAGATTGGAGGTATTCCGTTACGTGGACACGACTCTGTATTTAGTGTTGTAGACTTTAGTCCAAATGGACAAATGCTTGCTAGCGCGGCTGAAGATGGTTCAATTACATTATGGCATATTGTCGATGGAGATATATCCCATTCTACTATTTTGCAAAGAAGTGAAGATGAAATTAATATTTTAAAGTTCCATCCTAATCAAAACTGGTTAGCCAGCGGTAATTTTGATGGCTCGATTCGATTATGGAATATATCCAAACCAAATGAGCCGCCGAAGACTCTTACAGGTCACGAAGAAAGAGTATGGTCGATGGTTTTCAGCCCAGATGGGAACTGGTTAGCCAGTCGTACTAGGAATGATAATACACTTATCCTTTGGCAACTGAATCAACTAGATGAGAATAAGAACACACCCATTAAATTAGGTGGTCATAAATTCGGAGTTAGTCCAATGGTCTTTAGCCAAGACGGGAAATGGCTTGCAACCGGAGACGGTAATGGAGCGATAAGATTGTGGGATCTGAGTAATTCACCATTTACATCCAAAGAGCTAATTGGACATGAAAGATGGATTGGGGACTTAGAATTTAGTTCTGACAATAATTGGCTGATAAGTTCTGGGTATGATGGAATAATACGATTATGGGATTTATCTTCTTCAGATTATAAAGTAGTGACGTTACACGGGCATGAATCTGCTATCAATAGTATAGCTTTAAGCAATAATGGACGTTGGATAGCTAGCACGAGCTTTGACCATACCGTGCGTCTATGGGATATATCAGATTTAGAGCAATCTGGGAGAATTTTAGGTAGTCATGGATATTGGGGAATCGAAGTTGAATTTAGTCCTGATGATCGGTGGTTAGTAAGCAGTAGTGCAAATCGTGAGTTGAAATTATGGGATTTAGAGAATGATCAATTAGAGCCAAGAACTCTAAGGGGTCATGAAGGTGATACCAACCAAATATTTTTTGAGCCAAACGGGGATTGGATGGCAACTTTCGGGGAGGATGGGACAATTAGGATTTGGGATCCAGATAACCCGACTACTAGTTCACAATCATTACCAGGGCATGAGGAAGGCGTTAGAGATGTTCATTTTAGTTACGACAATCATTGGCTAGCAAGTGCAGGTAACGATCAAACAGTTCGTTTATGGAACCTGTCGAATTCATCACACAAAAACCAGATACTTAGAGGACATAATACATTTGTTAGTTCAGTTAAATTTAGTTTTGACAATAATTGGTTAGCAAGTGTAGATACGGATGGGAATGTTTTACTTTGGCGCATGGCCGATTTAACCTCCCCTATTCAAATAATTGAAGATCTGGGTTTAGGTGCAAGATTTTTATTCAGCCCTGATAATAGATGGCTAATTGCATCAAATGTAAGCGATTCTACTTTTTTGTTGGATTTAGCAGATGTTCAAAAATCCCCAGTGCCTATCCAAGGATTTGTTGGCATATCCAGCATTAGTGCAGATAGTCGATGGCTGGTTACTAGTTTAGAAGAAAATGGAAAGAATGCTATTTTTATTTGGGATATTAATGATTTAAAGCAACCAATTACAATTAATACTGAGTATACCCTTACTGATGCAGGATTTGTTGCAATGATTAGTCCAGATGGACGTTGGATTGTAGGTGATTATCGTTATTCATTATTGCAAATTTGGAATACACAGTATTCATCATTCGTATTACCAACTAACTTTTGGCGAACCAATTTTCTTGCCCAAGATGTAGAATTTAGTCCAGACGGCAATTGGATTGTAGTTGGCAGCGCGGATGGTGTTGTAGCGAGGGGCTCATTGAATGAAACGTTTTTAGATGTTGATATGCAACTAATGCGCGGTCATGATAAAAGTGTTAATGACTTAGCATTTAGTCAAGATGGAAACTTGCTTGCTACAGGTAGTATAGATGGGACTATTAGGCTTTGGAATTTTGATAATAACAATCCAGATTCAATTTTACTTCAAGGCCATAATAACGAAATTTCTGATCTGGAATTTAGTAATGATGGAAATTTATTAGCAAGTTCAAGCGCAGACAACATCATTCGATTATGGACAGTACCAATTGAGAACTTGGTTAAACAAGCCTGTGAAAATGCTGGGCGCAATCTAAGCCAAGAAGAATGGAGTCAGTATTTTGAAGAGCAGCCTTATCGTCATACTTGCCCCTTAATTAATAATTGAATACTAAATTGGGACAAAGTCACGGCCAAACCTAACTAAGCTTCCAACCGATGCTTTGCACGGCTGAATCGAGTGTTGCCTAAAATTAAAACTCCAATTAGGGAAAACGGCCGTTTTCCCCCTTAAACAGCCCAGCCCCGACAAGCCATCAAGACCCGTCAGGGTTGAGTGGACTTGTTTATGCAGGAACGGCCGTTTCCATCGCCCTGTCCCCAATCTCCCCTCTCATCGATTCCCAATTTCAGCTCGCTATACTTGAAAACATAAACCATCTTCTAGCAACTCACTTGAAAACTTGCGTCTCGCTTGTATATTGTGCATGCTTGTCTTGAAAGGACATAACAATGAACTTAAACTTAGTCATCAACAATGGCATAGCTTCCAAGAGGACATTATGAAGCTATCTGTTCACTTACTCAATCCCCTCAACTCAACAGCCCAAACTCATCTACGCAAGAACCTCCATTCAAACATACAGCTCACCTTTGGCCCCGATAATCCTGCGCCCGCTAACTATCACATCCTCGTTGCTGGTCGGCCCAAGCGTGAGCAACTCATCGCCAGTCCCAATTTGCATACCCTTGTAATTCCCTGGTCTGGCCTGCCCGATACGACACGCGAACTGCTGCTCGATTTCCCACATATTGCCGTTCACAACTTGCATTTCAATGCCGTTCCCGTAGCTGAAATGGTCGTTACCTTAATGCTGGCAGCGATAAAATTTATCATTCCAATGGATCGAACGCTTCGATCTCACGATTGGAGACCGCGCTATCAACCGAATCCATCCGTCTTGTTAGCGGGCAAGACTGCGTTGATCCTTGGCTATGGTGCGGTTGGACAGCGGGTGGCTCGCGCCTGTCGGGGACTGGGGATGAAGATAGTTGCCATTCGGCGCAACGTTTCTACATCATCACAGAACAGCCTTGGACAAATCCATCCACCGAGCGCACTCAATCGTC
>JANQSK010000462.1 GCA_028284105.1 Anaerolineae bacterium | reverse complement strand
GCTTTTGCAAAATGGTTGAGTAAAAAAACGGGTAGACAGTACAGGTTACCAACAGAGGCTGAATGGGAGCGGACGGCTGGGTATACAGACGGCCGTATTTATCCATGGGGAGATGAGTGGGATACGCAAGCCTGTATGCATGCAGGCATTAAATTGGGATTTACTGCCACTGTAGGGACGATGCCCAAGGACTGTTCAGTAGAAGGGGTGCAAGATATGACAGGAAATGTTTCAGAGTGGTGCCAAACCCGATGGCAAACGGATAAACATCCATATGAGATGCCTTATGTGGCAGATGATGGCCGAGAGGAATTAAGTGGTGATATTCAATTTCCCCGCGTTTTGCGAGGAGGATCATATCTTGATGCCGAGAAGTATATCAAAGAAGAATATGGGCGGTGCGCGTTTCGGGGCGGGAACCTTCCTGATAGCAGGGGCAGCTACATGGGGTTTCGATTGGTGTGCGTCCCCATTTCTCTGGACTCTGCCTCCTTGCATGAGCAAGGAGACTCTGATTTCTGATGCTCTTTTCTCTTTTGCTGAAACACCATTAAGCACGTTAGGATAGATAACGAGTGACGGTGGCTTGTTGGCTCGCGGCGATTTGCCGCGAGATCAAATTTTTTTTGTTTTGAATTGGGGTGTTCGGTTTTTGGAGGGTTGAATGAATCGAGAAGAGTATGAACAACAGCTGGCGGAGCTAAAGGATCTGTTAGATCGAAACTTAATGAGTGAGGGTGTCTATGAAACGGCCGTTTCTGCTATCCTCGAAAAAATGCAGGGGACACCTACGGTGGGTGCTAGAGGGATTGGTGTAGGGGGTGACGTCGGTAAAAACGCGATCACCGGGGATCATAATCGCATAATTGAAACCGACCAATATGTTGAAAACATGGTGGTACAAGATGGGGATGAAGATAAACAAGAGAATGCCCAAATCCGCTATTTGAAAAAGTTAATACAGCGGTGGAATGTGCTCCCTTTGGCGGCAATGGGTGGTGAAGAAGGAATTGGAAAAGCAATTGGTCTGGACCAAGTTTATATTGATCTAAACACACAAACGAAAGTTGAAATTGTTAAAAAAAATAAAAAGTCAGAATCTATTGATTATTGGGCTAGAAACAATGATCGGCCGATAACAGCCATTGAAGCCGTCGGACAAGATAAACAGATTGTCTTATTAGGAAAACCAGGGAGCGGCAAAAGTAGTTTTTTACGTCAGTTGACGGTGAATTTTGCAGAAGGAATGCTAAGCCAAAACAAGATGGCAATGGGTTTGCCAGTCCGATTACCTTTGCTGATGAATTTACGGGAGCTGACACAGTATTTAGATAAAGTCTCCCTTGCTGGTAAGGGTAATGAAGAGTCGCAGGCCCTGCTTCTAGTCGCCGTTTGGAAATATTGGGAGAATTTGCTACATCAATATAAGGCGGATTCACTGTTAGAAAAGTTAGAAGATGAGCTGACAGTCGGAAAGGTTCAGCTCCTTCTTGATGGGTTGGATGAAGTTCCAAAAGCCTCACGAGAAAAGGTGCGATTGGTAATTGCAGCCCTTTTGAGGGAATATGGATCTGACACGCCAATGATTGTAACGTGTCGGATTCGATCTTATATTGGTCTAGCTCAAATTCCGGGTTTCACAGTACATACATTGGCCCAATTTAATGATGAGAAAATCAGGCAATTTGTGGAGGCCTGGTACACAACGCAGTGTCAATTGGAGCGATTCTCAAAAGAAGAAGCCAAAACAAAAGGACTGGATTTAGCGAAAGTAGCTACCTCTAATAATTTAAGAGAGTTGGCTGCTAACCCGATGCTATTAACAACGATGGCAATTATTCATCAGCGGGATGTTGGGCTGCCAAACGAACGTGTTCGTCTATACAAGTTAGCGGTAGAAGTGTTGCTGTATCGATGGCAGGAGCGAAAAGGGAGCAACATTTCTGAGGAGTTAGCCAATAAGCTAAAAGATACTCACTTGATGCGTTCGATTCTAGACCAGCTAGGGTATGCAGCGCATCAACTTCAGGAAACGGCTGGCTCTGGAGCAGATTTGTCACGGAAAGATGTGCTGACTGTTTTGGAAAAGAACGCTAATCTATGGCCGAGTAAGCTGGCGGATGAGTTTCTAGATTATGTGGATTTACGAGCAGGGTTATTA
Source organism: Anaerolineae bacterium (assembly GCA_028284105.1). Classification (GTDB taxonomy): domain Bacteria; phylum Chloroflexota; class Anaerolineae; order Promineifilales; family Promineifilaceae; genus QQUD01. Next base: position 3,317 of record JANQSK010000462.1, on the reverse strand, counting down.
GTTGGGCAGGGAGGCAGTGAGGCGGATGATCAGCCTATGACGTATGGGTTTCCTCACAGAACATTTCAGGAGTATTTAGCAGGCTGTGCATTAGTTACAGGTAGAGATTTTGTGGATCAATACTATGAGCATATGCAGAGTAGTGATTATTGGTATTTAGCTGGCGAGCTTGGTTCCGAGGAGCTATTGTTTAACAATTCACAAGGAGAGACTACCTTTTTAGATTTGGCATACGGATTGTGCCCGGTGCAGAAACCTCAAAGTGAAAAAGATTGGCGCGGAGTGGTCTGGTCTGCTCGTATGGCAACGTTGATAGACCGCGAACGCATTATTAGTGATACAAAGAAGGATGGAGGCAAAGCGTATTGGGAGCGACTTGTTCCTAGGGTTAAGGAGGCTATTCGACAAGATAAGATATTGAATTCAGAAGAGCGGGCTGGGGGAGCCCGCTCCCTAGCATTGTTGGGCGACCCTCGTGAGGAAGTGGTTTCTAATGAAATGCTCCAATTTTGCTATGTACCAGCTGGTTCATTTTTAATGGGGAGTGGTGATGAAGTTGAAGAGGCGGATGATGAAGAGAAGAAGCAACATGAAGTCCATATCCCATATGGATATTGGTTAGGGCAATATCCCGTTACGGTGGCACAGTTTGAACAGTTTGTGGGGGATGGAGGCTATACCAATAGTGCCTATTGGCCTGAGGCGATACAGGAAGACTATTGGTCAAAAGCAGGGTTCAAAGGACGATTAGACGATGCCTATCGGACTCAACCTCATCAATATGATTGGCCTTTCCATTTGGCGAATCATCCTGTGGTAGGAATCAGTTGGTATGAAGGCATGGCGTTTTGTCGTTGGTTAACTGAGCGGTGGCGAACGCAGTTGCCCGAGGGATGTCATATTACACTACCCTCGGAAGCAGAATGGGAAAAGGGGGCCAGAGGAGGGCTTCAGATAGTAGAGAAGCCGTCAATTCACTCGTTGAGTGAAATTAATGTCGTGCATCCAAATGCAACCCTAATCGATAATAGTCATCCAACAAGGACATACCCATGGGGTGAGAGTGAAACATCTGATCAATGGGAAACCAACTGGGTGAATAGTGAGGAAGGTAATATTGCAAGCAGTAATGGGGTTGGGATTTTTCCTCGTAACCTATCACCTTACGGATGTGAAGAGATGGTGGGTAATGTGCTTGAATGGACGAGGAGTGTTTATTCATCTTACCCATACAATCCAGCAGATGGTAGAGAACAGTATCAAACTTCAAAAAACAATATGATTTTGCGCGGTGGCGCTTTTTTAGTTAACAAATCATGGGCGCGGTGCGCGTTTCGGAACTGGTACGTTCCTGATAGCAGGAACGACTACGTAGGGTTTCGATTGGTGTGCGTCCCCATTTCTCTGGACTCTGACCCCTTGCGAATGCAAGGGAACCTCTGATCCTCTGAATGTTTGTTCTCTCTTGCTGAATTGAACACTAGGATTGTTCAATTGAAGAATGACACGCAGATCAGGTCACGGCTAATTGCCGTGACCTGATCAAATTTTTAAAATTGAACAACCCCAATTCTACATTACTGTACGCAAGATGCTATCTGATAGGAAGTTAATACCTCAAACGACCCCGTTCTATTTATGAAAGGAAGGAGGAAGAAATGCCCCAAAAAGAAATGGTCATTTTTACAAAAACATTTGATTTTCTACAGTGGCTATTGCCAATGAGTAATCATTTTCCTAGAAACTTTCGACACACCTTCACACAAAGATTATTAAATTCATCATTTGATTTTATCGAAAAACTTGAAGAGGCGAATAGTCGACGCGGTGCAGAACGACAACAGCGCCTTCTGTTGGCAGATGAATATTTGCGAAAGGTGAAATTTTATCTTCGCTTCGCAGCCAAAATGGGTTGGTTAAATAGCGGTCAATATCAACATGTATCAAAAATGGTAGATGAAATAGGTCGACTCTTAGGTGGTTGGCAAAAAGCCACTTAGCAAGCTGTTACTGACTTGGCGAGAATGTATTGACACATGTCATGTGGGTCAGTGATGCATGGCTACAAGTCAGACAACTAGCATTTTTTAGAGTGGGGATAGATACTTAGGCGGTGCGCGTTTCGGAACAGGAACAATCCAGATAACAGGAACAACAACATAGGGTTTCGATTGGTGTGCGTCCACAATTTTCGTCCCTGGCCAGAATTTCTATTCGGTTACTCTGTTGACTTGGTAGACGAGGCAAAAAAACAATTTGGCTAGCAAATTGTTTAAATGAGAAATGGCAGTATCTATTCCCGGCCGCGCTTGATTGCTATTTGAATTAAGCCGGGCAAATAACAACGACCGTGCGGCCAAGGTTCGTCCTCGCCGCACGGTGTTTCTGGAATAATATATGTTTGAACAGCTTGTGTCTTGGGATAATTTACTTTTAGCGTATCAAAGTGCCAGCAAAGGGAAACGGGGACGCCCCAATGTCGCATTGTTTGAATATCGTTTAGAAGAAAATCTCTTCACATTGCATAGAGATCTGATGCAAAAAACATATAGGCCTGGACAATATAAGAGCTTTACCATTCATGAACCAAAGAAACGATTAATTAGTGCGGCCCCGTTTCGTGATCGGGTTGTACATCATGCACTTTGTGCCATGATTGAACCGATTTTTGAACGTTCTTTCATTGATCATAGCTATGCCAATCGTGTTGGAAAGGGAACACACCGGGCGCTTGATCGATGTCAAAAGCTGGCAAGAACCTATCGATATGTTCTTCAATGCGATGTAAAACAATTTTTCCCAAGTATTGACCACGCCATTTTACAAAAAGCAATCGAAAGAAAGATTAAAGATAAAGACGTTTTGTGGTTAATAGAGCAAATCATAGCAAGTGGCATAGGTGTATTATCTAAGGAGTATGAGATGGTCTACTTTCCTGGAGATGATTTATTTGCTGCACTACGGCCACGCGGATTGCCAATTGGCAATTTGACGAGTCAGTTTTGGGCAAACGTCTATCTCAACTCATTTGACCATTTTGTGACAAGGGAGTGTAGTTGTGGTGCATATGTTCGCTTTGTGGATGATTTTTTGTTATTTGGAAATTCTAAAAAAGAGTTGTGGGCATGGCAAGAAAAAATAAATTCCCGATTACAAGGTCTTCGGTTAACACTTCATCCAGGCTCTCATCCTCGTCCTGTAACTGAAGGGATCCCCTTTTTAGGGTTTTTGTTGTTTCCTGAACGGAGGCGTTTAAAACGACGAAAAGGGATCTACTTTCAACGACGATTTAAACGGCTTTTGACATTATATGAAGA
>JANQSK010000860.1 GCA_028284105.1 Anaerolineae bacterium | reverse complement strand
GGTGAAGATCGTGCTGTACAAACGGGGAGCACTGTGTTCGTTGCAGCCCATGAGGTGCACTATTTCCATGCTATTGAAGAAGAGCTTGTTCTCTTAGTTCTCTTTGCGCCAGCAGAATCTGAATAGGAACCAAATTGAATTATGCTTGCCAAGCATTAAACGTAAACGCATCTGATATCTGTTCAGGTGATTCTTTTTCAATTTTGTCGAGCAGCAATAATAGACGCGATTTGTAGTTTTCTTCTACCGGCAATTCGTTTTCGACACGGCTTCCTTCTTGTAAAAAGTGCTTAAAGTCTCGTCCAATTTCCCGCCCTTTTTCGGTGTGCATATCAATGGCAAAGTCGGGAATGATCGGTTTACGGCCGTAATTAAATTCAGTAATCACAATATTCTTCAGATTGTCGCTCGTCCGGTCTTTTTTGGCAGCGGCAAGATACCGAATGGCGTGGACAAAGAAAATGGGACGGTCCCCATCGGTATATGGGAAATTTTGGCGCATTTGGTTCAATGAATTAATAAGAACCGGTGCGCTTAAATCGCCGAACCCCACATCCTCAACAGAGATTGCTTGAAGACGTCGCCAAAGTTTGTCTTCAAATTGCTCACTTGTAATATACATTTCAAAAGCAAACGTCACAGCTTCCTCGGCTAACCCCCGACGAATCGATTTTTGAAGCGCAGACACGAGTAGATCCCCTTGAATCCCATTTCGGGAACTGATTTTCCGCCACGGATCATAAGACATAAATTCTGACATGCTTTCTCCTAATTTTGATTGCTAATGTAAATAATTATCCACAATAATTGAGAAATTTGTCGATGAGCTGTCTAAATTTTCTGCAAGAAACAAATTTGAATAATGGGATTCATTGAATGAAAGGTGGGCTTGCGTAGGGTGCTGAGACCGACTCTGCAATTACAATTCTGTGACCAGAAGGAGTTGTTATGTCACGGTTTTTGTTTGTGTTCTTATTGTTTTTGCTTATTGCTTGCTCTCCCCCAATTGAATCGACCATTCAGCCAACGGCCATCGAAGCACAAATTGAATTGCTACCCAGTCCAACCCAAATTTCACCAACGGCTACATCGACCTCAGAACTGCAACTCGAACCGACGCCACTCCCCCCAACAGCAACCTCAATTCCACCGACCGAAACGGCCGTTTCGCCTACAGAAACCCCAGCTTCCGCAACCATTGAGGTGGTTGTCACTGGCGATTGCTTGCGCTTAGAACGGCCGTTTGTCTACACTCAAGCAGAATCTAACCATCAATTTGAAAGCCTTGTTGCACAAGAGAGGTGTGCATTAGACATCACTGTTGAAAATGGTTCCTTTGAGGTCAGTTTAGTGGAGCCGACAATCGGTTTATACGGGACGCTTTTGTCCCACAATCATGCTGATTTGATTCGCATCGATTTTGATGGCTCAATCTACGATCTTGGGGTACCTGTGGGACCCTTTTGGGGTGGGCGTCTTCATATGATTGCGAATGAACAATGGATGGTTTGGGGGGATGGTGGATTTAATCCGGAAAATGAAGATGAATTTGTGGCGCAACTAATGATGGCTGATGTAAACGGCCGTAATCAACAAGTAATTTACGAACACATAACAGACCTTCCTGAAAAATTGTTGCCTGAAATATTTTTCCCAATTGGCATTCATCCAAATGGAGATGTTTTGTTTAGCATAGAGCCTGCCGGTCGAGGGGGAGGCTGGTTTTACACTGGCGATTCCACTAATCTTTATCGAATTTCTCCCAATTCACCTGATAAAACTGATGAGGATTTACTCTTTGAATGTCCAGATTCCCCATTCTGTATCGGCGATTTTACGGATGATTTTAGATATTTCGCGGCTGCTGATTTTGGCTCAAAAACTATCTTTATTGTTGATGTTGAAACGGGTGAACAAGTTTGGGAATCTGTTGAAGATCGCTCCTTTGTAGGTCGACCCATTTTTAATGCGGAGCATGACTTAGCGTTTGTTGCCGTTGATGTTATCGATGAAACTAATTTGTTGCGACCCGAAAAAGGGCTAATCAATATACTTGAATATCCATATGATGGCTCTCTTATCCGACTGGAGGCAGAGTTAGCTAGCGATTTGATTGGCTGGATTGATGAGCAATCTATTTTGTATTTAGAATTAACCAGCAATGTGAATGGTGAACGGCGATTCCCAATCATCAATCGCAATGGAGAAGAAATTGGGGAGTGGGACTCTGAGCAAAGGTTGAGAGGTTTATTTCGATAGCGTAACCAAATATGGGTAGTTGAAAATCCAGCTCTGATTTGGTACATTTGTTCTATCTATCGGAAAGAATAATTATTTAGCGAGGAAACCAATATGGATAAAGAAATGATACATGGGTTGTTCAAAACCAATCACTATGTTGTTACAAACCAGACAAAAGGTTTAACTCATGAGGATAGCTTACTCCAACTGCCTTTCCGCGGAAACTGTTTAAATTGGGTGTTAGGCCACTGCCTGGTTTCCAGAATGGATGTCTTGAAGATGATGGGAATTGATGGCTCATGGACTGAAGAAGAACGGTTGCGATACAAGTATGATTCTGAGCCAATCACTTCGGCAGATGATCCTGCTATTTTATCTTTTGAACGCCTAATGGCCGATTTTGAGACAACGCAAGAGCAAATTGCTGAAGGCTTTGCTGAGATTTCTGATCAACAACTTGCAGAAAAAGATGACAACGGCCGTTCCATCGCCGAAAAAATTCTCTTCTTAGCGTGGCATGAAGGATACCATTTGGGTCAAACTGAATATCTCCGTCAACTGGCAGGGAAAGACGATAAAGTAATTTAACGATGAACAAAAGTGCAGTGCATGCTTCATACCAATCGTGGAGCAAAATTTACGATCAGCAAATTAACCCAACGAGGGATTGCAGTACGGCCGTATTAAAACAGATTTTGCCAGAGCTAAGTCAGCTATCCGTGGTCGAAGCTGGGTGTGGAACGGGTTGGAACACAACTT
>JANQSK010000810.1 GCA_028284105.1 Anaerolineae bacterium | reverse complement strand
TTTAAATGGCTGGACCCGATTTGTTTCCATGCAAAACCATTACAACCTCATCTATCGCGAGGAAGAGCGAGAAATGAATCCCCTTTGTGAAGCCGAAGGGATTGGCCTCATTCCATGGAGCCCATTGGCGCGGGGCATCGTCACAGGCTCCAAAACGCGTGGAGGTGCACAAACTCAGCGCAGCAAAACAGATCCTTTTGGGAAGCGGCTCTATGGCCCTGAAGCGGATTTCCAAGTCGCTGATGCGATAGCTGAAGTAGCAGAAAATAAAGGGGTGTCCCGAGCACAGGTTGGATTAGCATGGTTGTTGAGCAAAACGGCCGTTTCTGCCCCCATCATTGGCACTACAAAACTGGCTCATTTAGAAGATGCGGTCAAAGCCGTTGATGTCACACTGACGGAAGATGAGATTAGCAAACTTGAAGCACCTTATGTTCCACACAATGTCCTCGGTCACAGTTAAATGAACCTATAAATTTTGGGGATATTTAAGTGTTCCGAAGTTTCTAAATTGATAACCTTGTTAGAAATAAGCTTCGGAACCTCGAGGAAACGAAGTTTTTATCCTTCATTTTATTCAAAGCAGGAATTTCGTTTCACTTAAGGGGAGCCACTAAAATATTTTTGCAATCACCATTCACCCCACAAATATAGCCCCTTTCTCCTAGACAAGTAGTACTTCCTCCACTACAATGATGCGTGGAGGAAGTACACAATGTTGAAAACAAAATTCACCCGATCCTTGTTCACAGTCACTGTCATTGCATCAGCACTTTTCATTATGGTCTTGGGTTCTTCTCCAAATTCACCCCAACCCGTTCTGGCAGAGCCAGATGCACCCAATTTTAAAGCAGAGTTCCAAAATCAATCGCTCACTCAAAACAGCGGTATCTTGCAACAAGATAACGGCCGTTTAAGTTGCGAATTGCCAGAAGATGGTAAAGGGCTTATGGCCTGTCAGCTCGGCATGCTTGAGGACCTGCAACCCGTTCAAAATCTGCAAGCGCAGGCTTTTGAACCCTGTACCAACAATCTGGCCGCTGGCACATATCCTTGTGACGGCCTCGATTTGATGGCTTTCATGCCTCTTGGCGACATTGGCGGAGGTAGTGGTAACGACATTTGGGGCTGGACTGACAGCACCACAGGTAACGAGTATGCGCTTATGGGGCGTACAAACGGAACCTCTTTTGTTGACGTTACTGATCCAATCAATCCTGTTTATTTAGGAAACTTACCTACAACCTTATTGTCATCAACCTGGCGTGATATCAAAGTCTATGCTGACCACGCTTATATTGTTGCAGACAATGCAGGTTCACACGGCATGCAGGTCTTTGATTTAACCCAGCTTCGCGGCGTGACCTCACCCCAAACATTTAGTGCAACAACAACTTACAACACGCTTGGCAGTGCCCACAACATCGTCATTAATGAAGATAGCGGGTTTGCCTACGCTGTAGGAACCAGCTCTGGAACGACAACTTGTTCTGGTGGGCTGCACATGATTGACATCTCAACGCCAACGAACCCAACCTTTGCCGGTTGTTTTAGTGATGACGGCTACACCCATGATGCGCAATGTGTTAATTATGCGGGTCCAGATGCAGATCACTCTGGTAAAGAGATCTGCTTTAACTCAAATGAAGATACATTGACCATTGTTGATGTAACAGACAAGGGCAATCCTGTTCAACTAGCCCGTACTGGTTATTCAGGTAGTGCCTACTCTCATCAAGGGTGGTTAACGGAAGATCATCGTTACTTCTTGATGGATGATGAGTTAGATGAATCAAGCAATAACCCCAACGCCACAACGTACATTTGGGATTTGGTCAATCTAGACAGTCCGCAATTGATTGGCGAATATACGGCCGTTGTTGGCTCAATTGACCACAACCTTTACATCGTTGGCGACCGTGCCTACCAATCAAACTATCAAAGCGGTCTGCGTGTACTCGATATTAGCGATATTGGTAACGCGAATTTGAGCGAAGTCGCTTATTTTGATGTCTACCCAAGTAGCAACAATGCTGACTTTAATGGCTCATGGAGTAACTATCCTTTCTTCGCCAGTGGTAACATCATCGTCAGTGGTATCGAGCAAGGGTTGTTCATTTTGGCTGAATCTGATCCAAATGCACCAACCCCAACCCCAGTTCCGACTGAAACACCAGATCCAAATGGTGAAACAATCACAGAAACGGCCGTAGATGACTCATTTGTTGGCTCCCGTCGTCCTGATGGTAACCGCGGCAGCTTTGCGCAAATTCGCAT
>JANQSK010000805.1 GCA_028284105.1 Anaerolineae bacterium | reverse complement strand
AGTTACTGACAGAAACCAGTGAAGGTGCAATTTATGAAGTGTTTGCCCGCTTCCGAGAAGATGGCATGCACCATCTTGGCTCCGTCATCGCCACAACGGATGAGCTAGCCAAAATGTATGCAGCCAAGCTTTATGATGAATGGGGCTGGCAGGAAATGGCCATCGTGCCACGGAGCGAGATCGTGACTGTGGTTGAGGTGCAGTAGGCGTAAGCAGAGAGAAGAGAGACAAGGTGATTAGGTGGTGTGATGAAATACTTATCTAAATCCTTACTCTTTGGGCCAACATTGGCTAAAGCAAATATCAATAGGTACAAAGATGAAAAAGCAAACCTACCAAATTTACGGCCGTAAATCTTATGAAACACCTCTGACCCAGCAAGAGACAATGACCTTTGAGCAGGTTGAAGATTTGCAAACAACCGTATTAGCGACTTATCCAGATAATGAATGGATTGAACTGATTGCGATTCCAACGGAAAAGATGATTTGGGTCACGCAAAAGGGGAAGAAGGTGTAATGATGAAAACGGCCGTTAATTACCAAACAATTAATGACTTACCTCAGCACCTTGCTCAACCGATGCTTAAATTTTGGCTGGCGTTTGCCGACACCAAACATCGTATTGGCATTCAATGCTCTCACTGGGTTACAGGTACACCGGCCCTTGAAGGTGCTGTTGGTTCAGCTGCGCTCACGCAAGATGAGCTAGGACATGCCAGAACGCTCTATGGCATTTTACGCCACTTCCCTGATGTGCCAGAAGGTATCGGGGCAGAAAACGATCTTGAAGCGCGTGACGTGTACTATGCCCCATCGGCATTGAACGAACGATGGACACATTGGGTAGATGTGGTGGCTATCAATATTACGCTTGATCGCGCATTGCAGATGGTGATGGAAACGGCCGTTTCTTCAGCCTATGCCCCTATAGCTGGGTGTGCTCAAAAACTCATTCAAGAAGAACGGTTCCATCGTATATTCGGGGATAGCTGGCTTGAGAAGCTGGCGGCCTCAAAAGACCCAGTATTAGTTTCTCGGCTTCAGGAAAGTATCCATCAAGCAGCACAAATTAGTCAGCAATGGTTTGGCCCTCCCGATGAACCCATCATCACCATCCTCATTGAAAACAACATATTATCTGAAGATGCAGAAACCCTATATCATCGCTGGCATGAGGATGTATCCACCCTATTAGCCAAATCTGAACTTCAACTACCGATGCCTGTTATCAGTTGGGAAACCTGGAATTCAGACTTTAGAGAGTTGTTTCCATGAGCAAATCAACATCAAAAAATCAGGCCTGCCCCTTTTGCCAATCGTCGAACACCAAATTGGTTTCCTTATTCGGGCAAACCTTATTAGGCTCCCAATATAAATGCAACAGTTGCAGTTCTTTTTTCGAAGCAGTTCGATTTGACGATGAATCTACTCATCAATCACAACAAACAACTAAAAGACCATAGAAAACAAGCAGCTTTCAATTCGTGAAAAAATTCATATCCCAAAACCTAAAACTTAAGAGCAAGGAATCCCCATGAATTTCCAAACACTTCTTTACAACTTAGATGAAAATGGCATTGCAACAGTGACCCTTAATCGCCCTGATGCATTAAACGCCGTAAACATGCAGATGCGGCTAGATTTCACCGCCCTCATGGACGAGCTATTCTTTAATACCGCTGTCAAAGTCATCATCTTTACTGGTGCAGGACGGGGGTTTTCTGCTGGCGGAGATATGGGACATTTTGAAAAAGAGTGGATTACACCCGAATTCCGAGCCAACAGTCGTCGTTTAACGAAGTTTTTTGATGATTTAGAAGCGCTTGAAAAGCCGGTCATTTGTGCAATCAATGGGCCTTGCACGGGGGCAGGGTTCGAATTAGCCTTAGCAGCAGACCTTCGAATCGCATCAGATCAAGCCACTATTGGCTTCCGAGAAAATTTTATTAGCTTGATACCCGGTGTCGGTGGATGTGCGCGTCTTATTCGTGAAATCGGGATCGCTCGGGCTAAAGAGCTGATTTGGATGGGAACGATGTATTCAGCCCAAGACATTTACGACATGGGTTTTTTAAACAAGGTGGTGCCACACGATCAACTGATGGAAGAAGCCAATAACTACGCAAACAATCTGCTCAAGCGTGCACCGCAATCTATTGGGCTCGCTAAAAAATTGCTGAACAATATTCACAATATGGACCAAACATCAGCTATTGCAGTTGAGGGGCTAGCCCAAAGCATCTTGCTTAAAACGGAAGACCATGCTGAGGGTGTGCGTGCCTTCCGTGAAAAACGCAAGCCCAAGTTTCAAGGAAAATAACAGAGGAACCCCAACCGTCCCATTGGGAACAGTTAAAGCCATTTGAGGAGAAGGAATGACCCACTCAATAAACTTACCTGAACAGTACAATGCCAGCGAGATTTTGTTCCATAATCTTGACGCTGGACGTGGTGAAAAAGTCGCCATTTATTGGGAAGATCAGCAAATCACCTATGCTGCATTAACCGATACAGCGAGCCGAATTGGCAATGCAATTAAAGACCTTGGTGTTGACACTGGCGCAAGAGTCATGATGCTGATTATGGACACACCACAATTCCCAGCGGTCTTTTTTGGCACCATGCGCGCCGGCTTAATCCCCATTCCAACCAATACTGTTTTGCCAAGCGACAACTACGAATATTTTCTGAATGATAGTGAAGCCCAGGTGGCTGTGGTCAGCGCACCTCTTTATCCAAAGATTGCTGAAATCCGTGCCAATTGCCCTTCCCTTAAGCATGTTATCGTCATCGGCGGGGAGCCTAAAAAAGACACTCTCGATTTTGACGCTATCTGTGATGCCGCATTGCCCCATCTCCCTGTCACCCCATCGCAACCAAATGACAAAGCATTTTGGCTCTACAGCAGTGGGAGCACAGGGTTTCCCAAGGGGGTTGTTCATCTTCATAAGAATATCCCATACACGGCCGTTAATTACGCTCAAAAAGTGCTAAACATGAGTGAAAACGACATTTGCTTTTCTGCATCCAAGGCATTTCATGCATATGGCTTAGGAAACAATGTGACTTTTCCTTACAGCGTTGGCGCCAGTACCGTCATGCTTAGCGGTCGCCCTTCTCCCGATCGCGTTTATGCAGCTATTGCGAAACATAAACCATCTCTCTTTTTCACAGCCCCAACGCTCTACACCATGATGCTGGCCCAATATGATGGCACTGATATGAGTAGTATTCGGCTTTGCATTTCAGCTGCAGAAGCTTTACAGCCCGAAGTATATCGACAGTGGAAAGAAAAATTTGGCATCGACATTTTAGATGGCATTGGTTCTACTGAAATGCTTCATATTTTTATCTCAAATCGCGCTGGTGATGTGGTGCCAGGCTCAAGCGGAACGGCCGTTCCAGGGTATGAGCTCAAAATTGAAGATTTTGAAGGGAATCCTGTTGCAGAAGGAGATGCAGGCAATCTTCTTGTTAAAGGTGATAGCGCTGCAACTTTCTATTGGAATAAGCCCGAAAAAACCGCCAGCACGATGCGTGGGGATTGGATGTTTACAGGTGATCGCTATTATCAAGATGAAAAAGGTTACTACTTTTACGAAGGGCGCTCAGATGATATGTTCAAGGTCAGTGGACAGTGGGTCTCACCCATTGAAGTTGAAAACAGCCTTATTGAGCATCCCGCTGTGTTAGAGTGTGCCGTTGTATTTACTAAGGATAAAGATGGCCTCCAACGCACCAAAGCATGCATCATTCTTGCCGAAGGACATGACGCCTCAGACGAACTCACATCAAATCTACAAAATCATGTAAAATCCCAGCTTGCACCCTATAAATACCCAAGAATCATTGAATATTTCAGCGAGCTACCTAAAACAGCGACTGGCAAAATTCAACGATTTAAATTAAGAGATGGAAATTAAACATGATTTGGTTTCAAGAATTCACCCCCGATGATATTCAGGGATTACATGTCAACACAATGCCTGGCCTCTTAGATATTACAATCACGGAGGTTGGAGATGACTATTTAGTGGCAGAGATGCCCATTTCACACAAAACGGTTCAACCCTTTCGCACGATGCACGGTGGCGCATCAGCCACATTGGCCGAAACTGTAGGCAGTGTGGCCAGCCAAATGACCGTTGATCCCAGCAAAAATAAATGTGTTGGCTTATCACTTAACGTCAGCCATATTAGGGCCATTCCTGAAGGGGGGAAAGCGATAGCGACAGCACGGCCGTTTCACATAGGGCGTACCACCCAAGTCTGGGACATCCAAATCACCAATGAAGAAGGCAAAATAGCCACCGTCTCCCGACTTACCATGTCTGTGCTCAATATGGTTGCCAATAACATGCAACGCACACCACAAAAATAATGAACTCCCGATGTACCGTCTTACTAACCTTCGACTTTGATGCTGAATCCTCCAAAGAAGCAAAGGGGCAAACTTCACCCACCCCCATTTCTCGAGGTCAATATGGAGCCAATGTTGGGATTCATCGTGTATTAAAGCTGCTTGCCAAACACCAAATACCAGCCACCTTTTTCGTACCGGGTATCACCGCTGAACGGTATCCAGAGATTCTTAAAAAGATTCAAAATGAGGGACACGAAATTGGCCATCATGGCTATACGCACATCAGCCCTGTCAAATTAAGCTATGAAGAAGAGAAAGAGCAACTCGAGAAAGGTCTTAATGCACTCAAAATTATCACTGGAAAACGTCCAATCGGCTATCGCTCTCCTGCCTGGGACCTAAGCCCCCACTCGATTGAGTTGTTCAAAGCATATGATTTTGAATATGAAAGCAGTCTGATGGGCGATGATTTTCGTCTATACTGTGTTGGCACTGAAGATGGGAGTGAGGGCATTGTTGAGATTCCAGTTTCATGGTTGCTCGATGACTTTGTTCACTTCTCTGTGCTTGAAAATGGAACCGGTTTTTCAACCCCATCTGCGGTTTTTGAGATATGGTCATCTGAGTTTGAGGGAGCGTATGAAGAAGAAGGTGTCTTCTGTTTAACGATGCATCCACAAGTAATCGGCAGTTACCATCGTATCCAAATGTTAGACAAGCTGATTCAATTTATGAAAAAGCACAACGATGTTCAATTTATGACTTGTGCCCAAGCTGTCGCTGCTTGGAAATCTCAATAATAGTGCAACTTGTCACCGCTAGAAAATATGTTCTATTTCGAGTATACTGACTGTTGAAAGTGTTGTATTTGACAGCTGCTTGCAAATAGGAGAAATAATGGCCGACTTAAACTTAGCTTCAGAAGAGAAATTAAAGATGTTTTGGGATTTAGCAAATCCGATGTTGATTAAGGGGGAAGCTGAAGAAGGCACCATGATGGGATTCAAATGCTTACGTGTTCAAGGAAAATTCTTTGCTACGCTTGACCATCGCACTAACGACCTCATCGTTAAGCTCCCTAAAGAGCGCGTTTTGGATTTGATTGACAAAGGAAATGCCGCTCCTTTTTCGCCAAACGGCCGTATTTTCAAAGAGTGGGCCACCATCACCTATATCGACGAGCCGTATTGGGAGCAAATTCTCCAAGAATCTAGGACGTTTGTGCTTGACAGCAAATAACAAAAAGGGCTTTCCTACTTTTTCGGAAAGCCCTTTTTAATTATCAGATTACTGCAAAACACTAACCAAGCACTTGCCCGCCAATGGCATAGCCCCCTTCAGACGTTTCTTCAATAAAAACGTTCACAAACGGAACCATATTATTTTCTGGGACACCAGCGCGCTCGGCGACGCCGGTCACTTTGCCAGCTTCAGCCATGGCTGTGGTGAGCTTTTCAACGACAACCGCCTTTTCTTCTTTTGACCAAGCGCCTTTTGGTAATGTGACATGTATTTGAGGCATGATAAATCTCCTTATTTTTTGATTGTTTTGAATTTCTAAAATTGATTAAGCAATGGCAGCTTGTGCCAATTGTTGCTGTTTACGGGGATGAACACGGCCGTTTTCGGCAAAATATTTCAACTCTTCAAGCAAAATATCCGCTGATTTCGACATTTGCCGCTTCATAACTGGCCCCATCAATTGGGCAAACACGGGCAGCAATCGAGCTTGCATGTGCATGTGTACAATCGAATGATTATTGCCTTTAGCTTCAACGCGCCACGTGTTCCCCACATCTTTCACAAAGAAAGGAAACGTGGCAATTTCAGCAGCATAGCTAAATTCTCGACCTTGATCATCAAACTTGGTAATTGTTTCTTTAACATCACCAAAGCCTGGTGTTGAACAAACGCGTCCTTCCCCTTCAGGTAAATCTGGATTTGACGATGATTGAACAATCTCACTGGTCCATTCACCGACGCGGTCGTACTCTTCAGCTAGGATGGTCCATAATTGATTAGCGGGGGCATTGACGTGTAATTTTCTAATGACTTCCATTTTTAAAATCTCCTTGTTGCTTTAGTAATTCGTAATTCGTAATTAGTAATTTGGTAAATTAGTGTATTAGTTATTGGCTCTTGGCATAGGTCATTCCTCCAAAGTGAATTGGCAAATTTTTATCGATCGATTTTCTAAACTATCAGGGTGTGGAATTTCTGATCTTATTTCGCGAGTAAAGGCGCTGCTGTCATCACCGGAAATTGGATTTCACAAACGGCCGTTTCTTGAGAATCAGGACCTGGTGGCTCAATAAAGACTTCTCGAGCAGGTCCATTGATTACAAATCCATTGTCTTGAACCCATCGTCCCAAATTAGCATAGCTCTCAAAGCCATTCTCAAAGGGACCGATGCGCACTGCGGATATCACTTGTGGTTCTGCTGGCAGAATACGCATTTTGACTTCGTTCCCACTGGGCAAAAGCAATGGCATATCAAAAGAATCATTGAGTAAAAAGCCCATTTCAACATCAGCCTGCTCTATTTGAAAGGCATCTCCGTGAATAACGGCCGTTAAATGGCTCATTTTGCTTTGTCCTACCACCTTCGGAATAAGTTGCATCAGCTCACCTACTACTCCGACGCCATCAAACAAATTAGGTAGCACGTTTCGGGTCGAGTAAAAAGGTTGAGCGGGTACTGACTTTAAAATGACGTCATCTTCACGGAGATGTCCGAGGTCCTCGACTTGCTTTAAGCGAGATTCAATCACCCGAAGACGATTAATCTCTTCTTGGAGCGTCTGTTCAACCTGGGCTTTTCGTAAAGCCAACATGCCGCGAATCTCTTCAGCAGAAACATCATCGAGCACCATCCGCTTAATTTGGTCCAAACTTAATCCAAGCTCTTTGAGCGCTAAAATCCGATTTAAATCAGGTAGCTGATCCGCACTGTAATATCGATAGCTTGTAAACTTATCAATATGCGACGGTTGGAATAATCCAATCCGGTCGTAGTAACGCAGTTGTGAAACTGGTGTTTGAGCTATTTTTGAAAATTCTCCAATGCGAAACATCTTCCAATCAAATCCTTTTATACTTTTTGTGCATTGAGCCTGTCGAAAGGAAATAACCTTTTTGGATGGCCGTTCTCCATTTCCTGAAGTTGAACGAAGTATAAACCCTGATCCAACTTCAGAGTCAACCCCCGATTACATTAATCGATTATGAGAGCAAGCAATTCTGATTCTAGCTTTTAATCCGTTGTTATCAGCTTAATTGAAGGGGTACAACAAACATATGGAACTCATAAATGGATAGATTAATAAGAGGATTTTTCAAATGATATAATGATTAAGTATTCCGATGTTGCTAAATAGAAAACCCTTGTTAGTGGAGAACAAAACGTTTCTTGAAATAAAACACCTATTTG
>JANQSK010000804.1 GCA_028284105.1 Anaerolineae bacterium | reverse complement strand
GGAGCAGGCGATACGACTCGGTTCACGAGTAAGCTATGTACGCTGTTTTTTAGACGCCGATCCCGCCTTTTCAACGCTTTTGCCCGACCTGCGGTCTGTTGCGCCTGATTTTGTAGATGAGTTGCTGGGATTGCTTGAAAATGGCCGTTTTGATCCAAATGCCCAACTGGTCGAACCCCTCTCTAAACGTGAGCTTGAAATATTGGGTCTGATTGCTCAGGGGTACAGTAATCGTGCTATTGCAGAATCATTGATACTCTCAATCGGAACTATCAAAAAGCACGCGGCCAATATTTACGGCAAACTAGGTGTCAACAATCGTACAACAGCAATTGCCAAGGCACGTGAGCTAGAGTTGCTACAGTAAAAAGACGGGTGATGAGGTTCCCCAAAACGGATAACCTGAAATGATAAATCAACGATTCATTTGGCCATTTGTATTTTATTTCACTGTATCGGCTGCTTCGGCGGTTTATCGGCCGTATATCGTTCTCTACTATCAATCCATCTCTTTAACAGGCGCCCAAATAGGCTTGCTCGTTGGGGCAGCACCGCTGGTGTCAATGATAAGCTTGCCATTACTGGCTGAACTCGCCGACCGAACAGACAGGCACAAATGGGTGATGAGCCTCTCTTTACTGGTGCTTGTGCTCTGTCTATTTCTGTTTCCCTTTTTGAGAATCTTTGCTCTGCTGTTTGCACTATCCATTGTGTTGACGATCTTTCTCTCTCCTGTTTTCCCGTTTGCCAATAGCGCCACGATGGTGATGATGGGAGACAAGAAGGCGCAATTCGGCCGTGTGCGGCTGGGGGGGACGCTTGGATTTAGTGTCGCTGCTGCTGTAGCTGGCACGTTAGTTGAAAGCTTTGGATTTCGGCTTGCCTTTTGGGGGGCGGCTCTAATTTACCTCATCGCATTTTTTATTAATTTGAAATTGATCTATAGCAAAGGGAAACAGGCTTCACGTCCCGAAAAAGGTCCCACAATTGAGCTTCTTAAATCCCGACGATATTTGATTTTGTTACTGGTTGGTTTTGCGGGGGGCATCTCATTTGCATCTAATAACACCTATCTTTTTCCCTACCTCAATGAATTAGGTGCTGAGGAATCTTTGATGGGCTTTGCTCTCACGATTGGAACGATTGCAGAAATACCGGTGCTTTTCTTTGCCGGTCGTTTTATTAAGCGGTTTAAAGCGTACGGCATTTTGCTTTTTTCAACCGTGATGATTGCTTTGCGTTTTCTTCTCTTTGTGCTAGCGATAAACCCTTCAACGGTGTTATTTATTCAACTGCTGCATGGAGTGACCCATCCACTTCTAGCAGTTGCAGGAGTGACTTATGCGGATGAACAAGCTCCTTCTGGTTTTCAGGCCACGGCCCAAAGTCTATTTAACACGGCATTAGGGGGCATTGGTGCAGCGTTTGGGGGCTTTGCGGGTGGGTTGTTGTTTGAACGGTTTGGTGCAAAAGGCATGTATTTAGCATTTAGCCTCATGACCTTGGCTATTTTGTTGATCGTTATTCTTGTAAAACGCACCCTTCCAAATACGCCGGATTCGCTCTTATCTGAATTGCAGACCAGTCCAGATGCGGAGGGAGATTGATGAAACAATGCGATTTACACAAAATTATTTTGCAACATAACCGCCATCAACGGTCATCGCGTGTCCTGTCACAAATGAGGCCGCATCTGAGCAAAGCCAAACGACGGTTTCGGCGACTTCAGAGGGTTGACCTAATCGCCCAAGAGGATGTTCCGCCGCGACATGGGGCTCAATTTCAGGGTTATCTTGATACACTTTTGCCCCCATACGGGTTTGAATAACACCCGGACAAACCGCATTGACCCGAATATTGCTCTGACCATATTCAATAGCAGCCGCTTTGGTGAGACCGATTACCCCATGTTTGCTTGCAAAATAGGCTGACCCGAGTGAGCCACCAATTAACCCCGCAACGGAGGCCATGTTCACAATGGCACCTTGCCCTTGCTTGAGAAACTGTGGGATTTGATGCTTCATGCATAGCCAGACCCCTTTGAGGTTAATGTCGATGACGCGATCCCACATCTCTTCCGAATAATCAACGATTGAGACGAAGGTATCTCCTTCAATCCCCGCATTGTTGAAGGCGCAATCTAAACGGCCGTAAACATCCACACAACGCGCAACCATCTTTTCCACATCTTCCCCTTTCGATACATCACCTGCCACAAAAATGGCGTCACCTCCGGCAGAAGTAATGGCATGAGCCGTTGCTTCCCCTTCTGCTACATTGATGTCAGAAACGACTACCTTTGCTCCAGCTTTGGCAAATAGAAGGGAAGTTGCTTCCCCAATGCCTGTTCCCCCTCCCGTCACCAGAGCTACTTTACCATCCATTGAACTTTGCATTTTCCTTCCCTTATAAATATTGTCTTTATCCTGAATCCCAACCTAGAAGTATTAGGTCACAGTGGCGGCATTTGAATTTGTAAAAGGCATTATGCCCTTTTGGTTCATATCCTTCAATAACCATATTCCAAAAATCTTCATTGGCATCATACTCGGCTATCCAAAGCCTTTTTGTTTCTTCAGCTGCATTAAAAACATCATCTTTAGATGCATCTCCCAGAAATTCACAAGCATCATTACAATGAGAAAGCCATGTTTCCGATTGCCAAGAAATATAACCAGGCGTTCGTTCAGTGACTTCTTTTACAATTTCATCCGAGATTTTATGGCGTAAGAGATTATAAGGGTCACTAAATGTTGCTTTGAACTTTTTGGCGGCTTCTCCATTTGCAATACACCAAGGACAGATTGATTCATCTAAATTTGAATTGCTATACACCGGGCCTGTGTAAATATATCCTCGTGATTGCTTGCAGCTTAAGCAAGTGACGTCACTTTTTACAACCACTTCACTCTTAACTGGATCAAGATGATATTTGAAATTAGGCAACTCTGAGCCTTGCTGCATAACCCACCTCGTTGATTTAAAAGAGACAAATATAATTGTCAATATTGAATGATGATAAAAACAGTATAACAGTAATTAGAGTCGATATTAGGTTTTCAACAGGATGATTTGTGATGAAGATGGACCAAGTATTA
>JANQSK010000450.1 GCA_028284105.1 Anaerolineae bacterium | reverse complement strand
CGGGTGTCATCGGCACAGAGATCACAATATTCGAGTCGATCGCGGTCGCTTTTTCAGAAGAGTTTTTTAAAAGATTCTTGCTTGAGGAGCAAACAGCAGGGGAAGCAGTGCGTGGGGCAAGATTGCACATGCTCAAAAACGGCAATCCACTCGGATTGGTCTATGTTCCTTATGCACTTCCGGGATTACGGCTAGAAAATTAAGTAACGACTTCTTGAGCAGTGGAGATTCGCTGCCAAATTGCTTCTGCCATCCGCTTAACAACGGTAGGAATCGCTGACTGTGCCGAAGTCAAAACGAGGGGAACCCCTTGTGCCACCGCACGAGACTGGTTGACATCATAGCCAACTTGGAATGAAACACGTGCATTCAAGCCACGCTCAACAGCAGATTGAGGCAATTGAGCATCTGGAGTGATCTGATTCAGAATGTGCGACTTCCGTTTAACATTGATACCCGATCGACGCAATAAGCGATTAACCTGTGATGCAGTTTGAATTGAAATCACTTCAGGGGAAATGACATGAAGTGCCATATCCGCTTCGTTCATCGCTACTTCAAAGGCAGGGGAGAAGAATGACGGGGCGTCAATGACTGTGAATGTCATTTGCTCGCGGGCAATATTGATCACATTTGCAACGGTTTCGGCAGACAGGTGTAACGGCCGTACAGGCACCGTAGGTGCCGGCAGCACACGCAAACCCGATGGATGAATGATTAGGTTTTCCTTGAGCGTCTCCCACTCGAAAGCACCATCTGTTGGCAAATCAGACCAAGATGTTCGTGATTGCAGCCGCATATGGGCCAGAGATTGACCCGCTGACGGCGTCATATCCATCAGCAAAACTTCTTGTTGACTAATTCGACGTAAGGCAGCGGCCGTGTTCACAGCAAGCGTTGTCTTTCCAACACCACCACGGAAACCAAAAAAGGTGATGACAAAATTATTGTTACTGGCTTGGGTACCATTGGTATTGGTTAACAGGGCGTCAACACGCTCAATGAGTTCTTGAGAAGTAACTGGCTTGCTCAGATAATCATTGGCACCGCTCTTAAGCGCTGTTGTTTTATCAATTTCTTGAGAACGGGCTGTCAACACCAAAATCGGCAAGTTGCCGATCGTTTTATCTTTACGGATTTCACGCGCCAAATCATGCCCACTCATATTAGGCATCATGACATCTAATACGAGAAGGTCAGGTTGGTCTTGTTTTAGTTTTTCAAGACCGTCAATAGGGTTATTGACTAATGTTATTGTGTGGCCACCGCGCTCGAGCATCATACCGACCATACGCAGTAGCTGTTCATCATCATCAATTACAAATATTCTTGCCATTACCCCGCCTCCGTAGCTAATAGTAGCGGCGGATTTGTGAAAACACCTTTAAATTAGGTGTTCTCTTCTATTTATACAAAAATTAATTCTATTTGGGCAAGCTATTTTTTATTTAAATCTAGCCCAAAAATACCAATACTATCTTTAAGTACTAAAATTAAATCTCCGCTGTATGAAATGTCTGGGTATAGTGATGCGGATGCTTTGGCTGAAAAGATGGGTTGATAATTACCCATTGATTTAACTAGCATATCACGAGGATCCATTTTCCCTTCGTGAACGATTTCGCCTTTAATTTCGAAGGATGGCACTGTTAAAAACACAGTAACCGGACGACCTCGTGTGAAAATTGAACGACCGTGCTGGGTTCCAAGAGAAATCCCTTCACGTCGATCTTGTAACACAATAAAGTTGATATTTTCCTTGCGAAAAGCTGCAACCTGATAACTTGCGATCAAGTCACCGGGTTGATTTATCCGTGAAACGTATGCTTCTTGGATTTCCAAATATTTAGAATTTGGATTTCCGAGTTCAGCATGAATCCCTCCAGCACCAACTGCTGTACGCCCCGTAACACGGTATGAATCTGTAAAAATGTCAAGATTAACAAGGTTCCTTGTTCCAAATCCGGACGCCATTATTTGCTACTCCTTCTTAGAAAACAAATCCATTGGCAATATAATAGCTCTGTTTTAAACCCTTCTCCTCAATTATTTTACTGAGTCTTTTTATAGTACTCAATTCCTATTCTGCAAAGCTTTTATAAAATTAACTGTTAACTGGTTGACTTTTACAAAAATTGCATGCGAATTTTGTAAGTTGTTCATGTTATTTTTACAAATTCGCAGGAATCAGACAGATATTTGAAGGAAGTTAACTTACTTTTTGTAGTTTATGAAAACTCACTACACATAATTTAAACAGGAACCTGATAAATATCCAGAGGGTAACCTGAAAATTAACGTCTTCTTTCTGATGATTTGTGCCTATTTTTCACGCTTAGTGTGATGAAAAATAATATTTGGTTAATTGAGCTGTCTATTCTGAAGGTATAACGACAAGCAATTTATATAATAATACTAAATTGCTTTGACGTTATCTTGGTTTGAAAAATATTGTTGGTAATCAAACCCATTTTGAATATAAACCGAGTTGGGCTGGCGTTGACCAACGGGTTTCACCATTTGATCAATGGCTTGTAAAAAGTTTTGATCGTATTCAATGTAACGACAAATGAGACATTTATTTGCGGGAGCATATGGGGCTACCAATAATTTATTATTACCAAATGAACGATAGTAGGTTAAAGATACTTCTTTTAACTGTCCTACACGACAACGTGGACATGAATGCATACAGTTACCTCGTATTTGTGGCTAGATTTTGAGGGCAAGCCAATCAATAAACCCTATGTCAAGTCAAATTATACCCGAAGTTGTGAAGAAACCGTAAATAACACTTTAGGACCAACTTTGGAATTCATTGAAAAAGGTCATCATTTAAGCTTGCATCCCCTAATCACTCTCGATATAATCCCATTCGCTTGGATCATTAGCTCAGTTGGTAGAGCAGTTGACTTTTAATCAATTGGTCGCAGGTTCGAGTCCTGCATGATCCACCATATACAGGGGTTTAATACATGACTGACCCTACATCTTCGGGTGTGGGGTTTTTGTTTTTATACGGCCGTAGCAATCAGGGTCAATTTAAATAAGTAACCGCAGTGTTGAAATGGGTTACAAAACAGTTTAAATATTTTCAGACCATGGAACATATAATCCTATGATTACGACGCTTGCTTAGATTCTTTTAGAAAGTGAATTTGATATTTAATCAAGCTCATGAAAATAATCATTATTTAAACGCGTTTAGCTAGACATGTGAAAAATGTCACTTTGTTGATTTAGAAACAATTATCAATATAATTTCGTTAAGTGTTCATGCGAAATCTCGCCTGTAGTAAAAATAATATAAAAAGTATTGATTGGTTGCTCAATTTAAAATAACAAACTAATTTTGTAAAAGTGTTTATGAAATCTGTAGTTTAATTTACTATTAGTTAGACTTCTTGCATTTCTTTGGTGCTTTCTTATTCTCTCGCCGCTTCGATTTAATTTCCAATAACATCTTCATGGTTGCCAATTTTTTTTGACGGAGATTCGAATTATGGAATGTTTATTTATCTCTCTTTTAGGCAGGTTTTCTGTTTCTACTGCTGGGGAAAATTTGGTTGAGCTAGGATCACAAAAAGCAAGAGAACTATTTTCATATTTAATGATCTATCGAAAACAATTACACTCACGAGAAAAATTAACAAACATGCTTTGGGAAAACAGCTCTGTCTCACAATCCAAAAGCTATTTTCGGCAAACCTTATGGCAAATTCAGTCATCTTTAGGAAAAGAAATAGGAGCCAATAATAATATTTTCCTATTAGAGTCTGATTGGATTCAAGTCAACCCAACTGCAAATTTTATTCTTGACGTTTGTGAAATCGAAAATGTAATTAGCTTAACAAGGGGACTGCATGGGAGTCAACTTGACCAGACCACATTTAAAATTACAAAACAAGTAATGGAGCTTTATAAAGGGGATTTATTAGAAAATTGGTATCATGATTGGTGTATCTTTGAAAGAGAACGGTTCCAAAATATGTACTTGGCAATTCTAAGTAAATTGATTGAGTATTGTGAATGGAATCAAGATTATGATGCTGGTATTAGTTACGGAACTCAAATTTTAAAATATGATATTGCACATGAAAGTACATATCGGAAAATGATGCGTCTCCACTATTATAGTGGCGAACGAACGAAAGCGATACACACATTCAATCGATGTACAGAAGAGATGGATAGAATATTCAATATTCAACCCTCTAGACGTACAATTGAGCTTTACAAAATAATCAAAGCTGATCAACTTGAAGTTAACGTTAATATCCAAAATCAGAATATGCCATTAGAAACTAACTTAATTCCACAGATACTTGACAATCTTATCCGATTTAGGCAAACATTGATGGAAACCCAACGAAACGTAGAAAATGAAATAAATTTTGTCAAAACATTGTTAAACAACCGCTTTTAATTATCCACTGCATATTCAAATGTAGATGAATTTTTTAAAACATACACTTCAACATACGGTTCTAAATATATTTCCACTAACGGCCGTATAGTACCTTATCTCCACCTCTCGTCTTTTTTAGGATTAAACATCAAGTTGAAGATCATATGAAGCCATTTGAGGTAAGTACACACTCTTTCATTATCAAAATCTGGTCAGAAGAAACAAATAATAAAAGTGGTCAGATCGTTTGGCGAGGTCATATTACTCATGTCCCAAGCGGCAACCGAGGCTACATTAAGGATTTGCACGAAATTATTCTTTTCATTAATCCGTATATAGAAGACATGGGGGTAAATCTTGAACTTAAATGGCAGGTGCTTCGTTGGTTAACCAAAATGAAGATGATCTTAACAAACAAGAATTGAACAATAAGTACCCACAACAAATGATTGAATTGTTGTCTAGCTTTAGTCGTTTAGACACTTTGCTTGAGCAAGCGATAAAATCGATATCAAGCAACTACGGAACAGATATGCTGGCAGACTCGTTCCGTGGAATGTACGTTGGTCGGGAAGAAATTGACCACCTTCTTGAACGAGGTCCATTAGCAACCATATTCAATCATAATGAATATGAGGTTACACATCTAGGATATTTTCCCAATGAGCATTCGAAACTCGCAAAATTAAAAAGAGCTTTTAACCTTTCAAACTTTGATATCGATTTAATTATTATTGCCTTGGCACCACAAGTTGACCGTCGTTATGAAAGAATTTATGCATACCTACAAGATCATGTTAGCCGATACTGGCCAACAATCGATCTTGCTCTACACCTTCTCTGCAAAGATGCAGTAACCCGTTTACGGAGACGAACTCATTTTGATGCATCTGCTCCTCTCATTCATAATAATCTTATCCACATGATCCCAGAATCTGATCCAAACCATACTTCTTTATTAGCTCTTGGCTTTAAGTTAGATAATCAAATCGTAAACTATCTCTTACATCATCAAGACTTAGACTCTCGAATTGCCCCATTTTGCTACAAGATTCATCCTGAGAATGTCAAAAATCAACCTTATCTTCTAAATAAAGATGACCAATTGAAAGTTAAAATTGGATCCTTTGAGCAAGATAATAAGAGACCATTGCGGCTTTATTTCCACGGTCCAAAAGGGGTTGGGAAACGCCAGGCTGCTATTTCACTGCTCAATGAGAAAAAAAGGCGGCTCTTAATCGTCGATTTATCATTGGTAATTATCAATTACCAAGTGAACTTTCCAGAATTTCTGAGGCTCGTTTTTCACCATGCTAGGTTATACAACATGGTTCCCTATTTTGATGAACTTGATGGGATATGGCAGGATAAATATCTTCTTTTGCAAAAACAATTGTATGAATCGTTGTCTAATTATTCTAGAATCACATTTTTGGCGGGAGCACAACCTTGGATACCAAACTCAAAAAACCCATTAGGCATTATGAATATCCCAATTCCTTTCCCTGATTTTGACAAAAGAAAGGATTACTGGCAATCTGCGCTCTCTAATATAGATATCTCTCTTGACCAATCAGTTCTTGATAACCTATCAAACCAATTTCAATTTACTCAACAACAAATCGCTGAGGCTACCTACGCGGCTTTAAACTATGCTCGTTGGCGGTATACAAAAGAAAACCATAGATTAAAGTCAGATCAAGCTACTGATAAATTACAAATTGATGATTTATTTACCGCATCCCGTGCTCAATCTGGTCACGAGATAGCATCATTAGCTCAAAGAATTCAACCTAGATACAAATGGAAAGATATTATACTCCCAATTGATCAATTGGATGTGCTTAAAGCAATTTGTAATCAATCTAAACAAAGTCACATCGTATTTAGTCAATGGGGTTTTGGTCGCAAACTTTCTCAAAGCAAAGGATTAAATGTTTTATTTTCTGGCCCACCAGGAACTGGTAAGACCATGGCGGCTGAAGTAGTTGCCAACGAGCTCCAAATTGATCTCTTTAAGATAGATCTTTCTCGGGTTATCAGTAAATACATTGGAGAAACTGAAAAAAATCTTGATCGCATTTTTACTGCTGCCGAAAATGCCAACGTTATTCTATTCTTTGATGAAGCGGACGCTCTTTTTGGTAAAAGGTCAGAAGTTCGTGACTCTCATGATAGATACTCCAATATTGAAATAAGTTATTTGTTGCAAAAAATGGAAGCTCATCAAGGTATGTCCATTTTGGCAACGAATCTGCGAAAAAATATGGATGAAGCCTTTACGCGAAGGCTGCGATTTATCGTTGAGTTTTTATTTCCAGATGAAGATCAACGTAGGCAAATATGGAAGGTGATTTTTCCAAAACAAGCTCCACTCAACCACGATATCGACTTTCATAAATTAGCACGTGAGATTAAGTTGGCGGGTGGAAACATCAGAAATATTGCCCTGAATGCCGCATTTTATGCGGCAGAACATGGCACGGTCATCTCAATGCATCATTTATTTCAAGCAGCCCGCAGAGAGTACCAGAAGCTCGGACGGACATGGGATGACGTTCCATGGCAAATGAATGGAACGTCAAAGGCTAGCCGCTTATGATTCGTGACCTAAGTCAAACACTTAAAGCTATATTGACCCAACCCGGTTTACCAACAGAGTTGGCAGCAGCTCAGATTGTGTTTGATCCGCCAGTTGATAATTTTGAGCCTTCTCAGACCACGATAGATCTATTTCTCTATGACGTGCGCGAAAATATGGAGTTGCGTCATAATGAGCCACATCTCGAGCGGCAAAATGGAGCGGTGATTGTTTATCCACCACCCTTACGCATTGCCTGTTCGTATCTAATTACTGCCTGGCCCGCCAGTGGCGAAGAGCTTGCTTTACAAGAACAGCGACTTTTGAGTCAAGTGCTACAAACACTCGCCCATTATCCAAAAATTCCGTCCCCGTTTTTACAAGGCAGTTTGATTGATCAAGAACCAGATTTGCCCTTGATGACTGCTCAGATAAATGGGCCTAAAGAGCCGGCAGAATTTTGGACGGCGCTTGGCAATAGATTACGGCCATCGATATCAGTTATGGTCACTTTTACCATGAATGTTATCGAACCTAAAGTAGCTCCCCAAGTCATTACTCACGAATTGCGAATGGCCCAGCAAGAATCACCAACAAGCCAAGAGATAACTTTCCATATTGGTGGACGTATAACAAATAACGCAAACAATCCTGTCGAGGAAGCGATAGTGACCTTAGTTGAGTTTGGCCTGAGCTCCACAACTGGTCAAGATGGCTCTTATCATTTGGGACCTTTGGCAAGTGGAACCTATACCTTAAGAGTTAAAACAGATGCAACAGTACGTGAATTTGGACTCACAATCCCAGCGGTAACCGGAACAAATTATGATATTCAATTAACTTAATTAATATGTCCCCCATCATCGGGAAAGGAGAAAAAAATATGCCTCAATATTTATCACCGGGTGTCTATGTAGAAGATGTCCCGCCTGTAGCCCGTCCCATTGCAGGGGTGGGAACAAGTACGGCAGGGTTTATAGGTGTCGTTGATGATAGTGTTACGATGCCTCTTCAACCGGGCAGCACAACCGCCCAATATACTGTTGCACCCGCGAATGAACCACAGCTCATTACAGGCTGGGAGCAATTTAAGAACAGTTTTGGTGATTTCCAAGCCGGAAATGCAACTTTGGCACATGGGGTCTATGGGTTTTTCAATAACGGGGGCACACGTTGTTGGATCATTCGAGTTTCTGCTGTTAACGATCTTACGGACCCGGCCGATGAATTGGCAAAATTTGCGCCAATAGATGAGATCGCCATCGTTGCTATTCCAGGGGCAACCACGAGCACGCAACAAAGTGCTATCTTAAATCACTGCTTTAATATGGAGGACCGTTTTGCTGTTCTAGATGGTGTTCAGTCACCCACTTCACTAACCCCAGGAGATATTGCCCCCGTTGGCCGTAGCCAAGCGGGTAGTTATGGAGCAATTTATTTTCCTTGGATCAAAGTATTTGATCCGGTTACAGAAACTATCATCGCCGTACCTCCATCCGGTCATATGGCGGGAATCTACGCCCGAAGCGATGGGACAAGAGGAGTACACAAAGCCCCAGCGAACGAGGTTGTTTTAGGAGCAACAGAGGTTGATCGTGCTTTGAGTAAAGCTGATCAAGATGGCTTAAATCCAGATGGTATTAATGTTATCCGCTCCTTCAATGGAACAATTAAGGTATGGGGAGCGCGTACAAGGACGGATGAAGCTAATTCAGAGTTCCGCTACATAAGCACGCGTCGCTTTCTTAATTTCGCCAAAGAATCCATAGATGAAGGAACCCAATGGATTGTTTTTGAACCAAACAGTCCAGCG
>JANQSK010000795.1 GCA_028284105.1 Anaerolineae bacterium | reverse complement strand
GTTGTTCCCGAACTGCAGCAGCTTGTGGACAAACGGGTTTAACGGGATGACGCGCATTGGCTGGCGAGAATGTTTCAGGGTCTTTGAAAACGGCCGTAATATCTTCATACTTCGAAACGACCCAATAATCATATTGAGGACTGTAAAAAATGGGCTCCTCAGCACGTATCCTGTCAAAAAAGAGGTAAGGATTTTGTAAATATTCGTCAGAAAACGGCTTGAAATCAGCCGCAATCCCCGTCACAGGACAACCCTCTTTTTGGCTTTCTAGGTACGCTTCATATTCACCAGGGATCGATTGAAACATCCCCATTTTACTTAAATCTGACATAAGGTTCTCCTCAACAGTTAAAAAACGGAAACTACTTTTATTAGATTATTCCGTTCATCTAAATAGATCCAAATCATTTCCCATCACAACATCTCCGTCATATCGATCGGTGATTTCTTGAACAAACGTCTCATCCGTGATGTTCCCAAGATGCATTTTATGGGTGATAACGAGTTTTTTGGGCTTCGTCTTATTGGCGATTTCAGCTAATTCATGCGTCGACGTATGCATTCTTTGAAAATAGACCTCTGAAAATGGGGACATTGATAAACCAAGCACGCTGTAGCATTCATGCACAAGCAGATCACAATCCTGAGCGTGTTGAATAACGTTGGGGTGTGGTTGTGTGTCTCCAGAAAACACAATGGACTTCCCACCCGCTTCGAACTTAAGGCCGTAAGATTCCAGTCCCCCGTGCGAGACATCAAAAGCAGTAACCGTCACATCATCATCTTGTACAAGCGTGCCAGCCGTATATTCAACCACATTTGGCACGATCGTTTTAGCCTTCCGAATTTCATTCTTGGCATGTTCAGCAATGCCTAATTCATACGCCTCGATGAGCAAGTTGACCATCTTTTGAGTGCCTTTTGGCCCATAGATGTTTAGGGGGTGAGCACGACGTAAGATCCATGTACTAATAATAAAATCAGCTAGCCCAGCTGTGTGATCGGGATGCAGATGGGTCAAAATGAGGTCGGACATGTTGTCAAAGGCTAATTCGGAGTGGCCTTGTGCAACAGCATGTGAAAGACGCTGTACAGTCCCCCCACCACAGTCAACAATAAACGGCCGTTTGCCCACAATCACAGCGGCAGAAGATTGAAAAGAATCAGGTTGATTAGAGGGTGAGCCCGTTCCGAACAAGATGGTTTTAGGAGACATACATTTAATCCTTTGGCAACTCGGTATAGGAGTCAGAGTCTTCTTGCGCCAGAAATTCGATACCAGGCAAAGAAAATGGGCCAATACCCAACAGTTGATGCACTTCCCATTCAATCAACTCATACTCTCGTAGATTATGCTTATGGAACGGGTCACTGTCTGCGATAGAAACGGCCGTTTCGCGCGAATCTGCCTTAACCACATAAATGCCCATTGTCCGATCTGGGGTTGGGCCAGAAATCAAGACGGTACCCTGACTGTGTTGCGCTTTCATCCATTTAAAATGGTCAGCCGTCCTGTTTCTTACCGCCTCCATATTGGACTTCCGCTTGCTCAAAACTAAGTACCACATGGTTATAAATCTGCGGCTTGATTCCAATCACCAGAGAACACAAATTCGCTTAGCGGTTTCCGCACACGAGGGGCTGCCTCACGCTCTTGTAATGTCTCTGAGAGATTAGCTGCTTCACCCATTTCTCCAATTGCCAAACAGCAAATAATGGCATGATCATCGGGCACATTGAACCGTTCTTTAATTTTACCTCTGTCAATTCCCGCCATTTGATGGACAGCGAGGCCATTCGCTGTTGCTTCAAGGACCATCTGCCCTACAGCCAAACCCACGTCGTACATAAAAGCTGGGTTGGGGTCAGCGTCGGGTTTCCCTTTTAAGGAGGCGATGACAGCCACAATGGCACTGGACTTGCTGGCCCACACATAGTTCCCATCAAATAAACAGCTCGCCAGTTTTTCAAATGCGTCAGCATCGTCATTAGACGCAACGATAAATCGCCATGGCTGTGAGTTAAAACGAGAAGAGGCCCAACGAGCCGCTTCAAATAGCTTGGCTAAGGTTTCTTTTGAAATGGGCGCCCCATTAAAGGCGCGTGGGCTCCATCGCTCTTGGATTAAATCATGAACGGGAACGGCCGTAATGGCTGGTTTTTGCATTGTTTAGCTCCTAATATTGTAAATTCTGAATTATTTTAAAACTTAAATCAGCTTTAATTGCTGTAATTTTTTCGGGGATTAAAAGACTTTGTAGCGCATCTTCTTGAGAGGGCTTTCTGTCAATCACATCATTCAAAAACGTTCTTTAAGACGCCCACTTTTTCAACTTCTACCACAATCTCATCACCTGGTTGCATATAAACGGGTGGTTTTCGAGCATACCCAACCCCCTCTGGTGTCCCAGTTAAAATGACATCCCCCGGTTCAAGCGTGGTGATTTTAGAGATAAATTCAATCGTAAAGGCAACAGAAAAGATCATCATTTTTGTATTGCTACTTTGCATCATCTGTCCGTTGTGAAACGATTTAATATCTAAGTTCTGAACATCATCAATTTCGTCTGCGGTGACTAAGGTGGGGCCTAATGGTCCAAAACCATCAACCATTTTGCCTGTTGTGAATTGACTGGTTAAACGCTGCCAGTCGCGGGCGGTGACATCATTTGCGGTGGCATACCCATACACATACTCCATCGCATCCGCTTCACTCACATTCTTACAGGTTTTACCTATAATGACGGCCAGCTCAGCCTCATAATCAACCCGATTGGTCCCCTCTGGAATCACGATAGGGCAGTTGTGCCCGTTTAAAGAGGTATGTGTTTTGTGGAAAAGCATCGGGTATTTGGGAGGCTCAGCCCCCCCCTCTTTCGCGTGAGCCGCATAGTTACGCCCCAAGGCGATCACTTTGCCAGGTCTCACGACAGGTGGCAAATAGGTGATGGTGTCCGTAGAAATCGTTTCAGATTTTGCGTCCAATGCAGCTTGTGCTGCTGCTTTTCCCTCAGCACCCATGCGAATAAGCGTTATCATATTGGGGATGTCATTAATTGGAACGATAGATTCACCGTCTACAACGCCAACCCCTCTGTTTCCATTTTTCTCAAAGCTAACTAATTGCATATCACTCTCTCTTAGTTGTGATCAAGATCGATTAGCAGAATCTTGATCCATATTCCAAACAATACAGTCTTAAAAAGTTGGTGCCCACTCCTCACCCCAAGCACCTTGCCACAGCCACGGTTTATCAGAGTTCGATTTGGCAGTGCCCCCCTGCCACAAATTATAGTCCTTTGCAGCATGTTGGCTGAAAAATGCATCTAATTGGGCATCCAATGATTGGGCAACGGTTCGATTCTCATTCAATACATTAAGGGTTTCTGCTGGATCATTTTTTAAATCAAATAGTTCGTCTTCAAAAGGGTATGCTTCGTTTCCTCTGAACCTCTTAACGAAAAGCCACTCATCTGTACGGATGGCGCGCGTTTCTTCTTGTTCGATGAAGACGACATCTTCCCATTCAGCCGTTTGATTTTGAAGCAAGGGTGTTAACGGCCGTGCCGGTACATCCTCAGGAACGGCCGTTTCTGTCATTTCTAAAATGGTTGAGAAAATATCAATCTGGCTCACTAAATTAGGGCAACTGCTGTTTTTTGGAATCGTGCTGCCCCGCATAATAAGCGGAATATGATACGCCGTTGTGTGTGCACTTGCGGGCAAGGTTGCCTGAGCGTGTCCCCAATACCCATGA
>JANQSK010000792.1 GCA_028284105.1 Anaerolineae bacterium | reverse complement strand
GCGGTGTGTCTGTTAAACAAAAAGCAGGTTCTTGGGCAATGATGTCTAGGAAGTCACGCACGCGAGGAATGGCTGTGGCTAAATCATCTCCCGGCATGGGGATAGTAAGCCCAACGGCCGTTAATCCTGAAACGGCACTCCGATCGGTATGGCTAATTAAAAATTGAACACAGGGATCGATGATAATGGCTTCTTTGTGTAACTGTTCCGCTTGGGTAGACATCACATTTCTCCGTTTGTTAAGGGGTACCCCCTGTCATGCCGCGAAAACGGGCATGACAGGTTTAGATTATTTATTAGATAAACTTTTGAAAAATAAAAAGGCGTGTTTGGACGTAAGCCAATTAATGAGGCCCACTAAACAGTAACGGCTTCTTTTTGGAATACGCGCACAATGCGTCCTAACGCTTCTTCCAAAATTGACCTTGGGCAAGCCAGATTAAATCGTTCAAAATGGTCCCCTTCAGGGCCAAACATAGCGCCATCATCTAAATACACTTTGGCATCTTCCATCATCATCTTTTTGCGAACATCAGGGTCGATTTCAAAGGCGCTAAAGTCAGCCCAAATGAGATAAGTGCCTTCAGGTTCAACAACCCTCACTTGAGGAAGATGTTCAGCCAGATACGCTTTCATAAAGTGATAGTTTGCTTCAACGTAAGCCATCACCTCATCCAACCATTCATCCCCTTCATTGTAAGCAACCTTGGTTGCCTCTACCCCAAACAGATTGGTGCCCCAAAATCCATTTCGGCTTTTTGCCATATTGTAGGTTTCACGCAAATCATCGTTTGGAATAATAATGTTGGAATTGGACAAACCCGCTAAATTAAATGTTTTGCTGGGGGCCGTTCCAACAACGCAAATTTGGGCAATTTCTTCGCTGATTGTCGCCATTGGGCGGAAATGATGGCCGGTGAAGATCAAATCACAATGTATTTCATCAGAAAAAATAATGACGTTGTGTTTGATGCAAATGTCTCCAAGACGCTTGAGTTCAGCTTCATCCCAAATCCGACTCACGGGATTATGCGGATTACAAAAGATAAGCATTTTTGTGTCTGGATGGCTTGCTTTTTCTTCCAAATCATCAAAATCGAGATAGTAACGGCCGTTTTTATATAGCAAGGCATTTACAACAAGCTCTCTATCAAGTTCTTCAATGGAAGAGCTAAATGGATAATAAACAGGACGCTGCACAATGACTTTGTCACCGGGCTTTGTATACGCATGTAGCGCAATTTTGATGCCAGGCACCACACCAGGCGTCAGCGTGATCCACTCCTGTTCAACATCCCATTGGTGGCGGCGCTTAAACCACCCGCGAACCGCATCGTAATAACTTTGTGCGGGCACCGTATAACCATAAATACCGTGGCGCGCTCGAGCGACAATGGCATCTTCTACTACCTTTGGCACCCGAAAATCCATATCGGCAACCCACATCGGTAATAAGCGGTCATCTCCATGTTTAGGATGGGCGTGGTCTCCATGGTGGAACCCTTCTGCGTTCGAGATGTATTCCCACTTCACACAATCCGTTCCATGACGATCAATAATTTCATCTAAGTTCAGTGATTTTGACATGCTCTCCAGTCTCCAATTTACAGCCCCCACGGCAAGTGAAATAACAGGTAACTCCCAATTCTATAGAAAGCTTCCCTTTCTGCCTATAATTGCTTAATTCAATTGATAAACTTGTTTCAACTTTTGTTATTCTTCAAGTGGTAAACTAACAGGAAATCAGTAGTTCTAAGACAAACAGCAGGTGGAAATCATGAGTGCAGATCTTTATATTCGAAACGGCCGTATTGTGACCGAACACAGCAGCTTTGATGGGGGCATCCTCATTGAGGGTGAAAAAATCAGCCAGCTCGTCAACGGCAACCCCAACATTGAAACTAAAACAGAGATTAATGTTCAGGGCAAAGCCATATTACCTGGAATGATTGATCCGCACGTGCACTTTAGCGAACCTCGCCCTGATGCGTATGAGGGATTTTACACGGGCACAATGGCAGCGGCGGCAGGTGGCATCACGACCGTTATCGAAATGCCGCTCAACGCGTCTCCCCCAACGATTAACGCCAAACATTTACGCGCCAAACAAGCAGTTGTTGAAGAAAAATCAGTCATTGATGTGGGACTGTGGGGAGGTTTGGTAGAAAACAACTTAGCTGACCTGCCAGACCTTATCGAAGGGGGTGTGCTAGCCCTCAAAGCGTTTATGAGTGATTCTGCCAGCGATTTTGCCAGAGCGGATGATGACATTATCTTTGCGGGTTTGCAGCTAGCCGCTCAGCATGGGTTGCCGGTAGGCGTGCACTGTGAAAATGAGTACATCACGCGGTATCTAAAGCAGCAGTTAAAGAATAACGGCCGTAAAGATTTGGCTGCATGGCCGGAGTCTAGGCCTCCTTTTCAAGAGCTAGAAGCCATCGATCGCGCTATCCATCTTGCAAGAGCCACCAGCGGGAAGTTGCACATC
>JANQSK010000770.1 GCA_028284105.1 Anaerolineae bacterium | reverse complement strand
CATTTTGAGCAACACGAATCCGGTGACAGTCATTGTGACTGCGGTTGATGATGCCTTAGTTGAAGGAACACACACCTCAATCATTTCCCACACAACGACCAGTGTTGATCCCTATTACGATGGTGCAGTTGTTGAAGACGTTACCGCTGCCATTACAGACAACGATGTGCAATATGAGCTAAGCTCGTTGGATGTTGCCGTACCTGAACTTGATTTAGGGGAGGTTGCGACAGTGACTTACACCATTACCCGAACTGGCAATATCTCTGGCACAAGTCGAGTTGACTTTGACCTAACCGGTGGAACGGCCGTCTTAAATGATGATTTTTCATTGATTGGCGTGACGGGTGCAAATGTTGTTGGTGATTCCAGCACGATCACATTTACTGCTTCAGCCGAAACGGCCGTGATTATCACCCAAATCATTGGTGATGATGTAGATGAAGATGATGAAGAGATTGGTGTTACCCTGCTTAACAGCAGCGGCACCAATGGCTCAGGCAGCAGCTTCATCATTGGTAGCCCAATCAGCACAACCATTCAAGATGACGACACGCGCGGCTTTGCCTTTAGCGATGAGGTGGGGCTAACCGTCACCGAAGGTGGCGCAACGGATAACTTCTCGATTGCGCTGACGAGTCAGCCCACCGCCAATGTGCAGCTTGGCATCACGCCGAGTAATGACCAAATTGATTTTGGTGCGGGCATCGGGCAGCCGATTACGTTAACCTTTACCACCACAAATTGGTGGATTTCACAGGCGGTCACCATTATTGCTGTTGATGATGACCGCGTTGAGCCGACACAGATCGTGACTTTGACTCACAATGTGGTGGGGGGTGATTACGGAACGCTGACACCGGCCAATATTGATGTCACAGTTTTAGATAATGACACCGCAGGCGTAAAGCTTACGCCTGCATCCTTAACCATCACGGAGACAGGCACCATATCCAATACGGCCGTTATGACGCTGGATAGTTTACCCACCGATCCCGTGACGATTACGCTGTCGACTGACGACACAACTGAATGTCTTGTTTCACCAAGCGAAATCGTGTTCCAGCCAGCCGATTGGAACAGCGGACACGCCGTTACGGTGACCAGCGTAGATGAAAACATTGACGACGCAGATCAGCTGTGTACCGTTTTGACGGCCCCTGCCTCAAGCGATGATGCGGATTATGATGGCTTAGATGGCTCAGATCTGCCTGTAGGTGTGATTGATGATGATGGAGAGCCCAGCATAAATTGGTCACAAACGGAAGTTTCGGTTGATGAGGATGCCAACACCTTAACGATGACAATTAACCTCTCTCATCCTTCAGCCTTTGTTGTGGTGGTGGATGTTGATACCGTAGATCAATCGGCAACTGCTGGCTTGGACTATACGGCTGTGAATCAAACCATTCAGATTTCACCATTGATCACAACCTATGAATTAACAGTGCCGATATTAGAAGACACGCTGGATGAAATAAGCGAAACCTTTTCGGTGACGCTTTCATCCCCTGTCAATGCACAAATCGGTTTATATGATCAGGTTGAGGTTACCATTATTGATAATGATGATCCGCCGACCATTGAGATAGCTGATAGTTCGACGCCTGAAACCGATGGCATGACGAGCATGACGTTCACCGTGACGTTAAGCACGGCTTCCTCTTTGCCCATTACGGTTGATTACACCTCAGAAGATGATACTGCACTAGCGGGATTGCACTATACGGCCGTGACAGGTACCTTGACGTTCAATCCTGGAGAAACAAGTCATCAAATTACAGTGCCGATTATTGGGGATGACGAAGATAATTTCTATCGTTACTTTGAGATTCACCTGTCAAACCCAACCAATGCCTTGATTACAGATAATGAAGCGGTAGGTACGATTTTGGATGATGAAATTGCCTACATTTATTTTCCTGTGGTTGTGCTTGACTATCCACAGGGGCCCGATCTCATCGTTGAAGACGTTGTGGTAACGAGCACCAATATTGAAATCACCATTACAAATATAGGGGATGCACCAGTGATAGATGCATTTTGGGTTGATCTTTATATAAATCCCACTCTGCCACCAACGGCCGTTAATCAAACGATTGATACGCTAGATAGCAGGGGTGCCGTATGGGGTGTGGTTGATGGCGCGTTGCCGCTTGAGCCTAATGAATCGCTTACGCTTACCATTGATGATATTTACTATCGCTCTTCAGAGAGCCGAATGCCATCAACGATTGATCCTGATTCAGCGATTTATGTGCAAGTTGATTCTGCGGGTGGCACCTATGGTGGTGTGTTTGAATCCCATGAAAAATATTGGCAACCGTACAATAATATTTATTCATCGGATTGATTTTTTCATCTTAGAAAAAACAGATAAAATGGGGGCATCGACTGATGCTCCCATTTTAATAATGACTTTAATTATTCTCCTTGATGACCATAAGTTCGCCAAGCAATGACGTCATCATAGGCGGTCCCCGTTAACCACTTTTCTCCTAAAGCGTATAAATCCTCAACCAGTTCTCCCTTCATTCCTGGCATGTCTTTCTTAACCTTAAACCCAGCCATATGCTGAATTGTGCACAAATGGCGACATCCTTCCGGATAAAGGTTGAGAATATTGGGATCAAGCTCAAGCTGGGCTGCTGGATTAACGGGATCGATCCGATCTTTTTCATAGATAGGCTGACGAAGCACGATTCCCCAACGGCCGTTTCTTCGTTCAACAAAATCATAAAATCGGCCGGTGCATACCACATCGCATTCGATATCCCCCACCATTCCACGCTGTGAGATCGTCATTTTTGTTTCACAAATGGCATAATCTCCATTGAGATAAACGCTACTGCCACCTAGAAAATGTAGAATGCTGCCAGGTTTATCCCATCCCGCAATATTGGCTTCGATAAAGGTTTCATACGATCCGCGAATCCACGTTGCCATCATCCAGCCATCCTCATGCCAGCATGTTCGAAATTTGTCCCAATAACCTGCATCACGCCAAATAGCCCAATTCTCTATCAATTGCCGGATTTCGAGTCGATCTAACACTTCTTGATTCATGCTCTTCAGTCTGCCTCCCTATATTTTTAATGCGTATCTATCTAGGCCTGATTCTAGCATACAGAAGCAGCATTTTTAATGAAATTCACTGGTAAAGCGTCTGCCTTTGTCGGTCAATTCAATTGTTTGGGGGAAGTTGAATTTCAGGTATAACTCTTATCCGAAATTTAATGCTACGGAGCTATTTTGAAACCAAACATCTTATTTATTGTGACAGACCAAGAATATGCCCATTTAGAGTTGCCTGATGGTGTCGTTCTGCCAAATCATCGGCGATTAAAAGATCGCGGTGTGACGTTCACAAATTATCAGGTTACAACAACCCTTTGTACACCTTCGCGTGCTTGCATGTATACCGGACAGCATACACCGAATAATGGCATGATCGACAACACCAATGTGAGCTACATTGGGGCAATGGATAGTTCTATCCCGACTATGGGGCACATCTTTCGAGAAGAGGGTTACTACACAGCCTATAAGGGGAAATGGCATCTTGGTCGACTGTCATACGAGACAACCAGCGTTGATGAACTTGAGCCATATGGATTTTCTGATTTTCAAACGACAGGCGACACACATGGGTTAGTTAATGAAGGTGCTTGGCGTGATGCCCATATTGCAAAAGAGGCATCGATGTGGCTTCATGACCATAAAGATTTAGAGCAGCCATGGCTACTGGCAATCAATTTTCTTAATCCGCACGATATTATGTTTTTCAATACGGGAGACGGACATTCCCTAGGGCGGATGAATGTTGCTCGTCAACCTGTGAATAACCCTTTGTATGAGCAAAAGTGGGACGTGACCCTGCCACCAAGTTTTGCAGACGATGGAACGGAACAACCTGCTGCCGTTGAAGGGTATAAACAGGCGGCAAGACCTATGTATGGTGAAATACCTGTTGAGCGAGAGGATTTGTGGCTGGAACATATCAATTATTATATCAACTGCATGATTGATGTTGATCGTCATTTAGGGACAGTCCTCGATGCACTTGAAGCATCAGGTCAACTTGAAAATACCATCATTGTTTATACATCTGATCATGGAGAAATGGCCGGGGCTCACCAATTATCCCAAAAAGGGATGGTCGTTTTTCGTGAGCTAGTGAATGTGCCACTCATTGTGGTCCACCCCAATGGTCAACAGGGACAGATTACTGAAGCTGTAGGGTCATCCGTTGATTTATTGCCCACCATGTTGGCATGGGCTGGTGCGTCTGTGGAAAAGCATTCGCAACTTGTAGGTCGCAGTTTAGCTCCCTTAATCTTTGATGCTTATCAAGTAGGTCCTCGTGGCGATAATAAAACGCGCGGTGATGGTGCTTTATTAACTTTTGATATGCTAATGAGCTATGATCGACCTTGGTTTATGCGCATACTTCCTTATGTTTTGGAAATTGATGGCGATGGGCAAAGGCGGAGCTCCAATGCGAATTATGTTCGCTCATATGATGAACTGTTTGAGAAACATGGCATGCCAAGACCACAGCGTCATATGTTGCGGGGTGTTTTTGACGGCCGTTTCAAGTTTATCCGCTATTTTGCAATCAATAACTATAATAAACCGACTTCAATGGAAGCATTGCTTGCTAACAATGATATTGCGCTTTATGACTTGGTAAATGATCCCCATGAAATGGTAAACCTTGCGACCCAAGCGCATGAAAATTTAATATTGGAGATGAATGCGAAATTAAATCGACTCATTTCAACAGAAATTGGAGATGATCAAAGTCCTTACGGTTTATGAGGTTTATTGTGATTTAAGACACAATAGTTTGATGCGTTTTAGGAGCGATTGACCTGCTTCAAGTTAAATCCAGCCGTTTTTTTGTAACGGGATGAGATAGATTCCAACTCTTCTGCTGTAATGACATCTTCGATATTTTCAAATCCATTTGGAGCTCTGTCCTCAACGATTTGCAAAATAATGTCGGGGCCTTCACCGCGATTGGCCAGCACAATTTTTGATGTGGCTGGTCGACGAACAGCTTCATAGGCTTGAAGTGCCGTTGGGATCGATTCGTGTTCTGCTAATGCGTCGGCTAAGCATTCAGCATCAAGTACAGCTTGAGATGCCCCATTTGAGCCAATGGGATACATGGGGTGGGCGGCATCGCCGAGGAGCGTCATGTTTCCATGAGTCCACTTTGGAAGTGGATCGCGATCGGTCATCGGGTATTGATAGAATTTCTCAGCTGAATCAATGACATTTGCCACATTGAGCCAGCCCCAATCTCCCCATGCGCGAAAAGGTTCATCAAAAACTTCCTTGTTGACTTCATTGGTCCAGTTTTGGTCAAGTTGCTTCCAATCAGGAATGGCTAGCTCTGCGATCCAGTTCATGAGAGCACGGCCGTTTTCATCTGGTTTTGTAATCGGATAGCAAACCCACTTTTGTGCATAGTGCCCTCCCATAACCATTGTTGCCCCATCAAAGAAGGGCACATCAACAGTTGTAAAGCGCCACAGCAGATACCCGCTGTACAGGGGATCGCCTTCCTCTGGATAAAGAATTGAACGGGCTGTTGATTTGATCCCATCCGCAGCGATTAAACAACGGCCGTTGACTTTGACATGTTCCCCGTCATGTGTACGCAAGACAACCTCGACCCCGTTCTCCACGTTTTCCCAAGATTCAAGTGCATGTCCGGTCACCACCGCATCTTCTCCTAAACGAGCCAACGTTTCTCGATAGAGCAACATCTGGAAAAAGCCACGATGAATTGAAACTTGTGGATAATGATAGCCAGCCCGAATGCCACGGGGTTCGGATTTGATTTTTTTGCCAAACTTATTGCAAAAATGGAGCGTGCTCGTTTCAACACCATTGGCCACTAATTTTTCTTGGAGTCCTAGGTTCGTAAAAACACGAACTGAATGAGGGAGCAGATTTATGCCAACACCTAATGGCTTTAGCTCGCGAGTAGATTCAAAAACACGAACTGGAATGCCTCTTTGATGAAGCAGAAGGGCAAGCGTTAGGCCACCAGGGCCACCACCAGCGATAATGACGGGGTTGTTTTTATTCATAAGGCTTACTCAATTGCAGGTGGCAATGAATTGCAAATCATTGTCCAATTATTTTGTTATATTGAAGAATCCTATTTTATGAGATTGACTCATTGTGGCAACTTAAATGTGAATTGAGTAGAGTAAACCTATTCTGTGCTTGTTCACGCCAAATGTTTGCCTTTACTAAAGTCCTATGCCTCATTTCCTATTCCCATGACTCTGTCACTATAGGTATAGTGGTGCTGAATCGAGCAGATTCATGCAGAATGAAGCTTTGGTTGAGTAGACCGATTCGTGTGAGCCAATTTTAGTTTGATACGGATTAGGTTGACCTAAAAACCAACTATTTTTCTTACAGTTGAATACTTTTTTACTTTCGGTAAATCACAAAAAGGTTGAAAAATTAAATCAGCTTCAATGATTGTGATTTACCCGATGATTGACAGCCTTTGCAAGACATCTTTTTAGAAAACTTTTGTCAATCACATAATGGCGTGGCCAACACTCATTACGGCCGTTTATTGCTGTTATTGGTTCCGGTTCTTGCTCAAGCAGTGTCAGAGTTACTATCGTGTGCCTCCTTTGTAAAAACCTCATACATTGAAGGGTGAACTGTCGTTAAAAAACGGCCGTTTTTCCTCACTAAGAGCTGAAGATGACAAACTCAATTATGAACCTCGAAGCCCTCTCATCTATCAAAAACCCAAGCATGCTGTATAAGCCTGTTTGGGAATATATCTCCTATGACGCGTATAAGAAGCCTGTCTTACCTGCTCGAGAAAACGTCCGGAATGGTATGATTTCTCTTCGAGATTGGATTCATCCAGTCTCCAAATTAAGCAACCTGCGGCGCAGAGACCTGCAGCGAATCCCTCCTTATTTACTTAACCGTGTTGCCCCTACACCCGAATTACGACAAATGGTAGACGCCTTAGATATAAAGCTCAATGGATGGCAACAGCGTCAATCGAACAATGCCGTACAGCTGGTCATTGGACCTCCGGGTAGTGAGGTTGAAGCCGTTGTAACGGAGCTTGCATTAGCCAATGATTGGCAAGTTGTGGGAGCGCCAACCCCCAAAGAGATACTTAATCGAGGGGAAAAGTGGTTGCAGCGGTTAAATAGTGAAAGCCTCACACCAATGGTTTTGCCCCAGTTAGGGAAATGTTATCTTCGTCATCAAGATGGATTGACGCTGATGAGCCGGCTTGTCGATTGGTTGCAAACGACAAAACGCCGCTGCCTCATTGCCTGTGATAGCTGGGCTTGGGCCTATTTGGTGAAGGCGCTTCAGATAGATGTGATGTTGCCAAGCCCGATGACATTAGCTCCCTTTGATGCCCACCGCTGCCAATTTTGGTTACCCAAACTGGCAAGCCGTATTCACAAAGACCGCTTTATCTTTAGAGAAATGTCTCATGGTGAGCTGATTTTCCCCATGGCTGATCGCTATACCCAGGATATGGTTCACCTATCTCAAAATGATGATCTTTATGGGGATTGGGTCGGTCTTTCCTACTTTGTGCGTCAACTGTCTGCACATGGCCGAGGTGTGCATTCTTTGATTTGGACGACCTGGCGACAATGTTTACAAATCAATGAAGATAGAAATTTAGGCGAGAATGCGCGGAGCAAGAAGTCAAAAGACGAAAAATATACTATTTGGGTTAAACCCTTATCCAAGTTAGAGCTGCCATTTGTGCCCACACCCGTGGGTACCGACGAATGTTTCATTTTGCATTCATTACTTATCCACGGAGGCATGTCTGTTGACCTTCTAGCAGAACTGCTGCCACTTTCTTATAACGAAGTGCGCCGGATTTTACACTTCTTCCGCGAAGCCAATTTGTTAGAAAAGACAATAACAGGATGGCAGGTGTCGCTTCTTGGATATCCAGCTGTTCGGCAATTTTTAGCCCATGAAGGGTATTTGGTTGATGGATTTTAATGAACGCTTTTCAATCAATGGTTGTGCAATCTTTTTGAAAATTAGAGGATGAACTATGGAAGTTTCAACAGATGTACTCACACTGATTACTGAAATCAATTTTTTTCGAGTTGGGTTTATTATTTTTCTGGCTTGGGCACTTTTGCGTTTTGTCCAATGGTTGCTGCCGTGGTTAGCAACACAGGCTCCTTCATCTTTTCGTCTGCAGCTATTGCCATTGATGCCTGTCTTGCAACTCCTCATTGTTGGGGCCGCGATTATGAACTTGGTGCCTTTGATTGTTGAACCATCACCTGAAAATTTACTGGCTATTTCAGGTGGTGTGGCGATCACGCTTGGGTTTGCCTTTCAGGATTATGTGAGCAGTTTGATTGCGGGCGTTGTGGCGATCTACGAACGGCCGTTTCGTGTGGGGGACTGGATTCGGATTGGAGATGCGTATGGGGAAGTAACGGCTCTCGGATTTAGAGCCATCGAAATGGTGACGCCAGATGATACCGTGGTGTTGATTCCACATAAGCAAATTTGGGATTCAACCGTTTACAACGATAACAATGGGGCGCGTGAGCACATGTGCGTGGCCGATTTTTATTTACATCCTGAACATGATGCAGAGGTTGTAAGACAAAAGCTTAACAAAGTGGCATTAACCAGCCCCTATCTTCAGCTCAATCGTCCCATTACGGTTATTGTGATGGAAAAACCTTGGTGTACACACTACCGGCTCAAAGCGTATCCAATTGATGGACGGGATCAGTTTAAATTTACCAGTGATATGACAGTGAGAGGAAAAGCTGCATTGGCACAGCTCGGAGTGAGTCATGCACTTTCACCTTATGGGGCACAAGCTTAAAATTGATGTTATTTTATATTAGCAAATATTCTTTATTGTAGAGGTGATTTTCTCGCAGAATCTCAAAGCCAGCCTGTTGGAACGCATGGCGAGAAGATGTGAATTCGATAGGGAATTTATCACCACTACTTCCAGGGTGCGTGCTGGAAACAAAGGCATAGGTTGCCCCTTTTTGTTGAAGCCTTTGTAATCCGATAAGCATTAATGCTCTTGCCAACCCCATTCGCCTAAAAGCTGGACGAGTTCCTACTGGTTCAAAAAGCCCCGTTTTATTCACACGATCAAACCAGCAGATCCCACCACAAGCGGGTGTGCCATCAGGCGCAATGATCATCAGGTCAAGAGTTGGATCATAGAATGGCGTACGCATTGCCCTTAACTGTTTGTCTATCGCGATTTCTAGAGTTTTGCTACTGTAGGGGAGGAAGCTATCTCGGTGTAAGGAAGCACGATTTTGCGCTTCGTCTTCCCCTTGGACATGCCTAACAGTAAACCCATCAGGAAGCTTTGGTTGAGAGAGGGGCTCTGAAATGCACTGACCCATTTTAAGATAGTGATAAGACCTTGGCTTGTAACCATTCTTTAGTAGCAAATTGGTTTTGCCTATGTCATCAGAAACGGCCGTTTCCCATACGGTAAATGATGCTTCCCCCGCCTCCTTAGCACGATCTAGAATGGTGTTGAGTCCCCAATCGCGAATTTGAGACACCAAGCTTCCAGAATCAGCTTGGGGATGGATCACATAGTTGAACTCATCCTCATGGAGCCAACACATTCCAATATCTTGGCCAGTTGCATCTTGCCAAAAGCGCCAATTGTCTGGGTTATCCAGCTGTTCATCACCGTGGAATAGCCATTGAATATCCCCAACATGAGGGAAGTCAAGCTTTGGGTCTGTGGCAAAGCAGTTCATGACCAATTTTGATGCTTTATGGATTTGTGCTCCACCGGTTTGATTAGTC
The DNA here is from genome assembly GCA_028284105.1 of Anaerolineae bacterium. Classification (GTDB taxonomy): domain Bacteria; phylum Chloroflexota; class Anaerolineae; order Promineifilales; family Promineifilaceae; genus QQUD01. The sequence goes on along the minus strand of JANQSK010000770.1, from coordinate 4,194 downwards.
ATCTTCAATCCGAATGGGCGTGTAGCCAAAATCTGTATCCTCTTTTGACAAGATTGCCTCTGTACCGCCTAGTTTTTCAAGTAAAGCAGCTTGGCTTTGCCGTGCTTGATGGTCGGCGGCTTCGGGGTCTACGATTTTGCGCAATTTTGCTTCAAGCGCTTGTCGAACAACGGCCGTTTCTTCGACCTGTCCCAAATCATGAAGCTCTAGTGGGTCATCGGTCAAATTAAATAGCTGAGGAGGATAGCCAGGATAGTACACTAATTTCCAATCCCCTAGCTCGCTATGAGGGGAAGTCCGAAGCATATAAAAACCGTGAGAAAAGCCGTCGTGCATCTCACAAAATGTGACACGCTCTGAAGGTGTCTCAGAAATAATTTCAAACAGCGAGTCGCCTGGGAGTGATTTATCCTCTTCATTTAGGGGGATGCCGACGCTGTCTAAAATAGTGGGGTAGCTGTCGATGAGATTAACGGCCGTGTCTACGACATGGTTTTCTGGCACCCCTTCACCACTGATGATGAGTGGAACTCCAGCTGAGCCTTCATACATACACATCTTTGTCCATTGTCCATGATCCCCCATCAAATCACCGTGATCGCTTGTGTAAATAATGCGTGTGTTTTCCGAAAGCCCCAACGCTTCTAAGGTGTTGAGCACTTGCCCTATGTTGTCATCGAGGAAGGAGCACATGCCATAGTATGAAGCGATTGCCATCTTTGCACGCTCTTCATCAAAATGGTCAGGATAATTGTAAAATTGATAATAATCCTGCATGACGGGATGAGTTGACCAAAATTGAGGATCATAAGATTGAGGCAGCTCGATTTCATTAGGGTTATACAAATTGAAAAACGGCTCCGGTGCGAAGAGCGGGTAGTGTGGACAAACAAAAGAAAGAAACAGTGCCCACGGTTTTTCATGGTCTGTTTCTGATTGGGTTTTGAGCCACTGTTTGGCCCGTTTTGTTACCGCCCGATCATAATCCGTATAGCTTGACTCACCTTGCCCGACTTCTGTGGCGTATTCTAAAGTTTCACGATTGTAAGATGGGAGTTCATCACGCATTAGCCCTTTGACCCAGCCCAGTCCATTAACAATATGAAGCGGAATGATTTCTTCGCTAAAGCCATTTCGTTCATGTTCATCACGAAAATGGAGCTTTCCAATTGAGGCGACGTGATGGCCTTCTTCTCGCAGACGCATCATCCAGCTTTTGGCTTGCCCATCAAACGGTTGGGCGCTGCTCCAGGTGCCAATCTGATGCACATATTGCCCTGTTGCTAAGCTTGCTCGACAGGGCACGCAAGTGGGGGAAGGGCAATAGGCGTTGGTGAATCGAGTTCCTTTGGCGGCTAAGCGATCGAGGTTAGGAGTTTGAACGATGTCACTGCCATAGCAGCCAAGGGCTGAGTATCGATGTTCGTCAGAGATAATGTAAAGGGTGTTTTGTGGTTTCATAATTTAATTTTGGAACGCAGAGTTGCGCAGAAATCCTCAGAGATACGCAGAGATTAAGAAGCATGAGTTTTGAATACACTCTGTGTAACTCTCTAAGCAACTTTAGTTGCAAAACTCTGCGCACCTCTGTGTTCCTTATTCTATTTATTTAAAATATTGCCCATGAAATCCATAAGGAATGTGATGAGAAACGGCCGTTTTTGATACCATCTCCATCGTTTGGGCATTTAAGATAAGCAAATAGGAGATTCCTTTATCGCTATCCAATACCACGGAGAGCAGAACACCGTCATCTTCAGATTGAGGATTTGGTGCTTCGACAAACACAGGTTCACCAGGGAAATGTCCTCTCACGTGCCAGCAGAGTTCTTCCTTGGATTCAAGATCAACTTTGCAAATTTGGTTAAGATATCCGTCTACACGGTCTGCCGTTTCGCCGAGTCCATAAGCGTAACGGTACGGCTTGGCGTTAATACGGCCGTAATTGATACGAGGCAGTTCAAACCCATTCGTGGCCATCATCTCACACTTAGCATGTGATTCACCCGACTTTAAATGATAACGACGAAATTGGGGTTGAGAAAGCGGCTGGAAGGGCTCTTCACGGAGGTTCGCCATAAAGAGGTCTTTCACAATACGGCCGTCTTCGTAAGCTGCCAAGTCCACAATGACATCATCCCCATCTTCATAGGCGTTAATATGGTGAAAACAGAAAAATGGATCGGCTTCAACAACTCGATCAAGCTCACCAGTATCTTTATCGAACAATAAAAAGCGCGCCTTACGAGAAGGATCCCACGTTAAATTGTCTGCAAAAGGTTTGCCGCTAATGAGCATTTGTAATGGAACAGCTTTGAGCGGATATTCTGTCCAAATAATAAATCGTTCTGACATCCCAAAGCTATGTAAATACCCTGGCTCCTCCACATCGTGCTTGGCAACTACTTTCCGATCCCAACTGTCGTGAGGCTGTCCATAGACGATATATTGGGAGACTCGACCAAAATGAATGGCACTGTTGAACCCCATTTGCCGTTCAGGATCGTAGTGGGGGTGAGCGGTAGTCGTCGTCATAGGAATTTCATTGAGGTAGCTCACTTCACCAACCGTTTCAAGGGTTTCGGGATCAAACTCCATTGGGATAGGGAGTTCCGTCATCGCAATAAATTTATTAGCGATTTTTGTGATGTTGACATTGGTGTTTGTTGTAAAACTTGGCGAAAAGGTCGACATCAAACGTTGGAAAATGTTTCGGCACGGGTCTGTGGCAAATTCGCTGTAGGTCAGCTTGCCTGTTTTTTCAGCAGATTGAAACGTATTGCTTCGGATAAATTTATTCGCGTAGTCAACCTGGCCATTTTGAAATGAAAACTTGTGAAGCATTGCTTGTCCATCAAACCAGTGGCGCACACTTTGTTTAGGCAGATCCCAACGCGCTGGCCCGTTTCGCACTAAGGTGCCTGTCAGCCATTTTGGAACTTCACCTTCAGAAGGGAGATCATCTAAAATGACTTCTTTGTCTAAATTTTGATATCCAACTCTAAACGGCCGTTTCATACTCACTTCCCTGCTTCATTTTATAGTGTCCGGAAAATAGAATTTCAAATTCTTTCCGTTTACCAGAATCGATGCTTCCAGCTTACCACTATTTGAGCAAATCGATAAGCAGATGATTTGAAACCGATATGAATTGGTTGAAGTCAATAAGCGTGCTATCGTTTGGGTTATCAAATATCGTCTGAGGGAAGGATACTGAATGATAACAAATCCAAATGATGAATTAGAGGTAATGGCTGTGCTTGAACAATATGTTGAAAGTTATATTCATGCAGATATACCCGCGTTGCGTGACGTATTTGCACCTGATGCCGTCATGAATGGCTATTTGGATGGAAGGCTCATCACAGGAACACCCGAACCATTTATTCAAAATGTGGCGTCAAGACCCTCTATTAAATCATCTGGTACTGACCCTAAATACCAAATTGAGCAGCTATCGATCACACATAATGCAGCCGCTGCCACTTTGCAAGAAGTTGGATTTGGACCCTACAATTTCACCGATTACATGCATCTCCTAAAACGGGATGGTGTATGGAAAATTATCAGTAAGACCTTTACAACATTTTGATTTTAGGTAGTTGTTATGAATAAGAAGAAAAGCCAAACGAGCAAAGAATGGATAAACCGTGATCAAGATGTGGTTCAGCATCCCGGTGGGGGAGGCGGGGATAACACCTTGGTGCTTTCCCATGGTAAAGGGTCACGGCTGTGGGATGTTGATGGCAACGAATATCTTGATGCCCAAGCTGGGGCGTGGTTGGCACTCGTTGGACACGGCCGTAACGAACTTGCTGAGGTTGCCGCTGAACAAATGGCGCAGATGGCCCATTTTTCAATCGGGTTTGATTACACCAATGTACCAACAATAGAGTTTGCAGAAAAACTTATCGAGAAAGCCCCTTCCAATATGGGTCGTGTTCGATTCATGAGTAGCGGAGCCGAGGCGGATGATCATGCTTTACAACTTGTTCGCCTCTACCATGTCCAAAAAGGGAACCCTGAACGGAAAAAGGTGCTCACCCATCATGGTGCCTATCATGGTAGCACCTATGGCGGTTCCGAATTGGTAGGTGGCCGACCTGGGGTAGGCGGTGGTTCAGCTGATGTCATTCAGCTAACTGCTCCTCGTCCTTATCATCTGGAACTATATGACGGTCAGGATATGACGGA
>JANQSK010000446.1 GCA_028284105.1 Anaerolineae bacterium | reverse complement strand
GTTAGTCTTTCAAAAAGGCTTGTAAACAGCAAACACGGTGTTTATATAAAAGGAGATATCACTCTGAGCGAGTTGAAATCTTCAAATACAGACAACGATCTCGTTATTATTCCCGGCGGCACAGAATCGACTGCCTCTCTACTCACAGACCCCCGAACCCATCTCCTTTTTTCAATGATCAATCAAAACAAAGGCTACATGGCAGCAATGGACACGGCCGTTCCTATCCTCAACGAATTTGATATCCCAGAAACATTTTCCTGTCGGTTCATTTCAAAGTACCCCACGCAAGACATTCTTCAATTTTCATCAGAGCTTATTCAGAAATTTTCAGACTCAGTGACGTTAGCACCTCAACAAACTGTTTAGGTGTATCCAACATAGGGAAATGATCCCAATCGGGTTCCGTGTGGATAATAGGTTCAAGTAATAATGCTTTATAGTCGTCTAGTTGGTCGACTGTTAGCACGCGTTCACGCTCTCCCCACAATAAAGCGGCAGGTATTGCAACAGGTTTGAGCGTATTGAACCACTCTGGCGTAATCCAATCAAACAGTTCACCAAATAATTGACATTGCCGATACTCGTCAAAAAATTGCGTTTCTTCCTCTTTTGGAAGGGGCTTTGTAAATAATACTTTCCGCCAAAAAGGACGTATCAAGGAAGATGTAAAAACCATCTTCCCAATTTTTCGATTAATGGGTAAGCTCATTAATCTTGGGAACCAACGCGTATCTAATCTTGTTCCCACAGGTGCGTGTAAAATTAACCCCGCTAAATAATGAGCGTACTTTTGAGCATACTGAAGGGCAATAGACCCCCCAATGCCAGTACCTAATAGAATAAACGGCCGTTTCTCCAAACTCGTCCACGATTGGGAGGAGAGCCATCCCTCAGGCAATTCAGACCCACAAAGCTCTTCATGCAAAATCTCTGCTAAATCTTCAACAGAAGAGACTGAATGATTTAATGGCACGCCAGCAAATCCTGGTAAGGTGACAGCCACAAAATTGACATGCTTAGGGATATGCTCCATTAAAAACGAAAAACGGAATGAGCCGCCGCCATTTCCATGAATCGCTACTATCGTTAAATGGGAGTCACTCATAATTTCATTTTAGCCACAAATTATGGATTCGCCCGTCAAAAAGCCCCATGTTAAACTTCCAATTAGAAATAATAATTAACGAGCTAAAACTATGCGCCCACATGTCAAAGTAATTTCAGAATCACTTATTGAAAAAATCTTATCCGAATCAAAACGGGTTTTATCAACAATTGGTATAGAAGTCAGGAGCAAAGAGCTATTTCAACGCATGCTTGATGCGGGCCTCCCAACCGATGAATCTGGCAGTCGGATTTTGTTTCCAACTGATGTCATAGATAAAGCCATTGCCTCTTGCCCGGAAACATTTGACTTGTTTGATCGAGAAGGGAACTATTACACAACCATCGGTGGGAATAACGTTCACTTTACACCAGCATCTAGCGGTTTAAAGATTTTAGACCATCGCACGCAGCAAACTCGATTAGCCAACACGGCCGATTTTGTTGAATATGTCAAAATAACAGATCAACTTGAAAACATCGCCTACTTAGCTACCGCTTTTTCAACCAATGATGACATTGAAGCGGATGTATCGGATGCTTGGCGGCTCTATCTCTGTTTAAAACATTCCAAGAAACCCGTTGTTTCAGGGGCATTCACTGAGCACGGCGTTCCGCGCATGGCCGAAATGATGAAGCTATTCCGCAAAGACAAGGAAGATCTCATTGCCAAGCCGATGTCAATTTTCACAATTACGGCCACGGGTAACTTTAGATATAGCGAAGATTCGTGCCAAAATCTGCTTGACTGCGTTGAATGGGGTATTCCTATTGAAATTGTGCCAGTCACTTTAATGGGGCTAATTGCACCAGTCACACTTGTTGGGGCAACAGTATTCCACACCGTTGATGTGCTCGCTGGCATCACCATGGCGCAAATAATCAAACCTGGCGCACCTGTGTTGTTTGGTGGCGCACCAGCCGCTTTCCACATGAAAGAAGCCTCGTCCCCCATGTTAGGTATCGATGCGCTTCATCTTGACCTCGCCTATGTTGAAGTAGCGAAATATCTTAAATTGCCGACCCAATCTTATATGGCTCTGAGCGATAGCAAATTCTTAGATGCTCAAGCCGGTGCAGAAACGTTCGGCAGTGCTTTACTGGCTGCCTTAGCCGGTGTCAACTCAGTATCAGGTCCGGGTATGCTCGATTTTGTTATGGTCTTTAGCCTCACAAAATTGGTCATGGATAACGATTTATGCGGACAAGCGCTCCACCTTACACGCGAAATGGAAATTATCGATGACTTGCCGGTTGATCATTTGATAGATGAGCTTATGCGCGAACAACATCTCATCACATCAGAGCATACGCTTGAGCATTGGCCGAATCACCTTTACATGCCCCATCCCGTCACAGATCGTTCTAATCGGGAAAATTGGGCAAAACGAGGTAGTCCGAAATTAGAAGAACGGGCAGCAACGGCCGTTAACGACTTGCTCAATAGCTATCAACAACAACCGATCGATCCCCTCATTGATGAAACAATGCGGCAACTCATCATTGACGGATTAAAAGATAAAGAACGCCCCCTTCCTGAAATTCCTGTACATCGGGTAACCCAAAGCAGCGGCAGTAAGAAACGACAAAGGAAGCATGCTCGTCGTCGAGCAACTTCATAAAAAGGAAAAGATCATGGCAAAAATACGCGTTGTAAAAACAAGCGGCTCCCCATTTGATATGGGCTATCAACATGGTTTGTCGCATCGTGAAGATATTATTCGCTACGCGAAGGAGCGTGTTCAAATCGTGTGTGGCGGACTTTGGAGTGGGCATCAACTAGAACCAGGTGAAGTAATCGATCTCGCTGAAAAGTGTGTCCCTGATCATGAAGCGTATGCGCCGGACTTAATGGATGAACTTCGCGGCATGTCAAAAGCAACCGGCTTATCATTGGGCGAACTGATCATTGTGGGTGGTTTTACAGACTTCGTTGATACAGTTTATGGCGAATATCGAAAACAACGCGAACCTGTTTTAGATCGATTACCCATCGATGATTGCACGGCCTTTTTAGTGCCAGACAATACGGCAGATGGCGCAGGCTTTTTTGGGCAAACTTGGGATATGCATGATACAGCAACTGAATTTGTTATACTGCTGGAAGTTGACACACCTGACCAACCCAAATCTTTGGTGTTTACGACAACGGGATGCATTGGCCAAATTGGCATGAATGAACACGGCGTCTGTATCGGCATCAATAATCTTATGGCCACTGATGGCCAAGTCGGTGTCACTTGGCCTTTTGTCGTTCGCAAAGCACTCCAGCAAGATAATGCAGATGATGCATTGAAATGCATTACGGAAGCGAAGCTGGCAGGGGCTCACAACTATCTCATCTTTGATAAAAACGGGACTGGTTACAATGTGGAAGCGATGTCTTCACATTGCGAAATAACGCCACTTGAAGAAGCCCCCATTAGCCACACAAACCACTGCCTATTACCTGAAACCCTCGAATATGCCCAAGAACGTCCTGAATCGTCTCAAATGAGCTCTGAAAATCGACTCAATATGGCAAATGAGCTTTTGGAAAAACGGCCGTTAACCATCAACGATCTCATCGCCGTAACGCGTGAACCCTCAGCGATTTGCACCCGCTCAAAACCACCCTTCCACGTAGAATCATGTGGGGCAGCCATCATGCAACCAAAAGAAGGCAAATTTTGGGCCGTTTGGGGACTCCCTGACGAAAACGAGTACGAAGAATTTTCAGTCTAGCTTCATAATAAATTTTCAAAATGATGCAAATAGTAGGTTCCAATAAGATAGGAGCCTACTATTTGGTTAACCTCTTCACAAGTTCTTGGGAATCTTTGAGTCTAAATCAAAAATAAGTATTCTCAATTAGGCTTGGAATCGCTTTCGCTTCAATGATAAAACCAATTTATCAAACTCAATACCTGAAGGTGAAATCAAATGAAATGGATTAAAAGAATTGTACTTGGCCTTGTGGGCCTACTTGGATTTTTCGTTTTAACATTGGCGGGATTTATCATTTTTGACGCTTTATTTGGACAATCATCAACTGACTTTACAAATGTGACCTACAGTGTTGCTGAAGGGACAGAACTACATGGCTATTTGGCAAAACCGGAAGGTGAGGGACCATTTCCAGCCGTTCTGATGATCCACGAATGGTGGGGACTAAATGAAGGCATCATCGTTTTGGCAGATGCCCTCGCAGATGAAGGCTACATTGTGCTCGCAGCTGATGCATATCGAGGCAATCTAACTTCACAAATTCCACGCGCCATTTGGCTAAGACTGACTACACCAGAAGAACAAGTTTTTGGCGACCTTGATGTTGCTCTGGATTACCTAATGACTCTTCCCGAAGCAGATGCAGAACGAACGGCAACGATGGGTTTTTGTTTTGGGGGTGAGCACTCATTACAGCTCGGTTTACGCCAATCAGAGCGGTTAGCGATGACGATCATGTATTATGGGGCTGTTGAAACAAATCCTGAATTATTACGGCCGTTAGTTGATAATCAACCCATCCTTGGCATCTTTGCGGAAGAAGACCAATCTATCTTTGTAGAGGATGTCATCGAATTTGAGGCAGCGCTCGACAGTCTTAACATCGTCAATCAAATTTCGATTTATCCTGGAGTGGGCCACGCATTTATTACAGAAGATAACTTTAACCAGCCAGGGATTGCGGGTGACGCTTGGCAAGAAGCAATTCAATTTCTAGAAGACAATTTATAAGTTAGACATCATCTAAAATAGCGAAGTGGAGAACAAAAAGCACCTAAAATTAAAATCACTGCTCTAAGCTTTTGTTCTCCTCGAAGTAATTTTCATATTGCTGTTGAGTATCCAAAGTTTTGTTGAAAATCACTGAGTAGGAAGGTGTGGAATGAGGACGAAAAATAAAGAGAAACGCGAAACACAACGCCATTATCGCACTTGCAATTTGTGTGAGGCAATGTGCGGCTTGGAAATTGAATACAGTGGCCAAGATATCATAGCAATTCGTGGTGATAAAAATGACCCTTTTAGCCAAGGTCATATTTGTCCAAAAGCAACCGCACTCGAAGATATCTATCGCGATCCTGACCGCCTCAAACTACCAGTTCGCCGCACAGAAACGGGTTGGCAACAAATGAGCTGGGAAGAGGCTTTTTCTGAAGTGGTAGCTGGCATTCAAGCAGTCCAAGCAAAACATGGCAATAATGCGGTAGGCGTTTATCAGGGCAATCCCAATGTACACAATATGGGAGCCATGATCTATAGTCCCCCCTTCGTCCGTTCACTTCGTACAAAAAACCGATTCTCTGCGACATCAGCTGATCAACTCCCGCATCATTTTGCTGCCGATCTCATGTTTGGTCATCCACAGCTTTTACCCATTCCTGATGTTGATCGAACACACTACATGTTGATGCTAGGAGCAAATCCTTTGGCTTCAAATGGCAGTATTATGACGGCGCCCGGCATTAAAAAACGGCTACAGGGTATTCAAAAACGAGGTGGAAAAATAGTTGTCATCGATCCTCGACGCACAGAAACGGCCGTTTTGGCCGACGAACACCACTTCATTAAACCAGGTGCAGACGCTCTCTTTCTACTCGCCCTTCTCCACACCATTCATGCAGAAGGGCTTGATAATCCAGGTGAGCTTGCCTCACAAATGGATGGACTCTCTGTCATTCAAGATATAGTTGCTGATTTCTCACCTGAATCAGTTGCGGACAAAACAGGTATTCCAGCAGAAGCGGTCAAACAAATCGCACGTGATTTTTGCGCTTCAAAAACGGCCGTTTGTTACGGTCGTATGGGTGTTTCAACTCAAGAATTTGGGGGGCTTTGTCAATGGCTTGTCAACGTGATCAATCTAGTTACTGGCAATATGGACTCTCCAGGAGGCGCCATGTTCCCTGCACCAGCAATCGATGTCATCACTGTCTTGGGTGGAAATAGACCTGGCAAGCAGCGATTTAATCGCTGGCAATCGGCCGTTCGCAAATTACCTGAATTTGGCGGCGAGTTACCTGTTTCCGGTTTAGCAGAAGAGATATTGACCGAAGGGCCAGCTCAAATCAAAAGCATGGTGACAATTGCGGGAAATCCCGTCTTATCTAGTCCGAATGGTCGCCAGCTTGATGAAGCGTTTGAAAATTTAGATTTCATGGTGTCAATAGACATTTACATTAATGAAACGACCCGGCATGCTAACATCATCCTACCACCAACAACCGGGCTTGAAACTGAACATTATGATCTTGTTTTCCATAATTTAGCGGTCAGAAACAGTTCGAAATATTCTGAAGCGCTTTTTGAACCGGTTGAAGGGGCAAAACATGATTGGGAAATCTTCCAAGAGTTACGTTTCCGCTTTGAAAACAATCACGACACAAATCGTCAACGGAACAAATTAGACCTCCCACGGCGGCTTCCTCCTCGAAAAATCATAGACTTAGGTCTTCGATTTGGCCCATACGGTGCTAAAGGTATTAATCAAAAGAAGCTCCAGACAAATGGCCAGCAAGGGCTTACGGTCCAAAGATTGATCAATAGCAAACACGGTATTGATTTAGGTCCTCACAAGCCAATGTTCAATGTACGTTTGATGACTGAAAACGGCCGTATTCAGCTCGCCCCTCAGTTGTTAGTCGAAGATTTGGAGCGACTCAACTCTAAATTTAGCAAAACCCCAAAAGAACCATTAACGCTCATTGGACGGCGTCATCTTCGAAGCAACAACTCTTGGATGCACAACAGTCCTCGTTTAACCAAAGGGAAAAATCGTTGCACGTTGCTGATTAGTCCGAAAGATGCAGACAAGCATCAACTTGAAGACGGCATGATGACTGTCGTTAACTCCAGAGTAGGTCACGTTCAGCTCCCCGTTGAAGTTAGCGATGAGATGATGCCTGGTGTTGTTAGCATTCCACACGGCTGGGGTCACAATCGGAAGGGAACCCAGCTTCAGGTTGCTGAAAAACATGCCGGTGTTTCCATCAATGATCTAACAGATGAAATGACAATGGATGTTTTGACGGGCAACGCCGCTTTTAGCGGTGTCCCCGTCTGGCTCTCAATACCTGAGTAGATCAATGCCGTTTGATTTAGTCATCAAAAACGGAACGATCGTAACGGCCGTTTCAACCATCCAAACTGATGTCGCCATTCAAGGTGATAAAATTGCCGCAATTGGGAATTCTCTTCAAGGTACGAATGAAATTGACGCTTATGGCAAACTCGTCATCCCTGGCGGTGTTGACATTCATGTCCACCTTGAAATGCCAATTGGCAAATTCACTTCAACAGACGATTTTTATAGCGGCACCCGAGCTGCGGCTTTGGGTGGCACAACGACAATCATAGACTTTGTCGAGGCCAAACCCGAACAGCCTCTGTTAGAAGCGTACCTAGAGCGGCAGACCTTAGCGAAAAGCAAAAGCGTCATTGACTTTGGTCTTCATATGACGATTACCCCGACGGATATTCCTAAATTGGAACAGCTTCCTGAGGTTGCAGAAGCAGGGTGCAAAACGTACAAACTTTATATGGCCTATGGACATCGCTTAACAGATGATGCACTTTATAAGGCCTTTCAAGCCATCAAAAAAGTGAACGGGCTTCCTGTCATTCATGCTGAAAATTGGGACATCATCTGTGCTCTGATAGAAGAAAATGTGGCAAACGGCCGTGTTTCTCCACACTGGCATTCACGCAGTCGACCGGAAGAATTTGAAGCAGAATCAGTACACCGCGTCATTAAAATTGCTGAACGCGTCGGATTACCAATCCACATATTCCATGTTTCCTGTGATGCAGTTGTCCAAGAAATTCAAGCTGCTAGAGCAAAAGGGATCCCTGTCACAGGAGAAACTTGCCCCCAATATCTATTTTTGTCGCAAGAGCTTTATGACCGTCCTGGCGTGGACGGAACTTTGCCTGTTTGCTCCCCTCCCCTCAGGCCTAAACCTGAAAATGATAAGTTATGGCATGCTTTAGCGAACAACGACTTGCAAATTGTTAGCACGGATCATTGTCCATTCACAAAAGAAGAAAAAGCAACCGGCCTCAATGATTTTAGTCAAATTCCTGGTGGGGTTCCTTCAATTGAAATGCGATTTGCTAGTGTGTATCAGGGGGTGGTAAACGGCCGTTTATCTCTCAATCAGTGGGTCAATCTTTGTGCGACTGCCCCTGCTAAGTTAACAGGATTTCATAACAAAGGGCATATTGGCGTTGGCTATGATGCAGATATCGTTGTTTTTGATCCCAATCTTGAAAAAACAATTTCAAGCCAAACGCTCCATGAAACGGCTGGTTGGACACCCTATGAGGGTTTACTGCTAAAGGGATGGCCGAAAACGACTATTGTGAGAGGAAAAATTCTAAATCTAGAATAAGCCCCCATTGAGCAAGTTCTCTCACCCAATGGGGATTAACTGTCTGTTCTTATTGATCTTCTACGACGATCATAATTGAAGAACCTTGCATAAGCTCTTCATGATCACCATTGGCTAAATATGTTTCGATCATGTGTTGACCAGGCTCTAGACCCACCAATGGTTGATCCAAATTGCCACCTAAGACCATTCCCCATGATGAGCCATCAACATACACATGCCAATGATTGCCATCAGCGCCTAGTTCAAAGTTTTCTACTTCAACCTCAATCAGAACTTGTTCACCAAAGGCAAATGTATCACCCGTTGCTGGGGACATGATATTAATTGTGGCACCTTCATTCATGATTCGAGCTGAATCTTCATGGTCGTGATCTGAATGATCTGAGTGATCTGAATGATCATCTCCATCCGAATGCTCCATTTCTTCCATAGATTCGTCGTCGTGCTCCATTCCTTCCATGGATTCGTCATCATGTTCCATCTCTTCCATTTCTTCCATCTCTTCCATAGATTCAGTCGCATCAGGTTCGCTACCACCTGCTGAAGAGCACGCGGCGACAAAGAAGATCATTGAAAAAAGTAAGGTAATCAGTAGATATTTTTTTGAATTTTGCATTTTATGTCCTAAATCATTTACATAGACGATAGCAAATAACGGCCGTTTAACATGGCATTTAAGTGAAACGAAGTTCCTGTTTTGAATAAAATGACAGCTTTAAATTTCGTTTCATCGAGGTTCCAAAGCTTTTGCTAAAATGTTTTTCAATTTAGAAACTTCGGAACACTGAACAGAACAGTGCTATCGCCTCTTATTGTTATTAATATTTATAAGATTCTGTTTGTGGGTATGGAAGACATCATTATCAAAAACTAATTTCTCCCATCATCAATATTTGAGATTTACAAAGACTTTTTCAAGGCCAATCGTGCGATCTCAAATATTTGCAGATTAGGACAAGGAGCGAGGGGGAGGTGATACAGGAGGGGTAAATAATAACTGAACAGATTGTTCATCAGGTGACCATCGCAGCAGGTTAAGCTGAGATGCAAATGTGAGCAGAGACGCATTTAGCATCATCAACGCGATATAAAACAAGCCTAAATTCCCAACATCTTTGGTCGTTAGAAAAGCAATCGATTCATTAAAAAACTGAAAAAGCTCAACCTGCGACATTTTCTTCACATCGACTTTATGAGAATGGTCATGACCATCATGATGCTCGTGCTCTAGATCAACATCACCAAAGTAAATATGGGTGTGGGTTGGGGAATAAATCGCAAGATTGATGCCTAAAAGCGGTGTAATGGTAAATGCAAAAACGGCCGTTAATAAGGCAATATTCACAAACCACAAAACTTTTGCTTTAATCAATCTGCTCATTTTCTTCACGTAGCTTTTCTAGCTCAATTTTTGAAGGGTAATCAAAAAGGGGGGCAATTTCAAGAACTAAAGTAAGTACTTTATATTAAAATTAAGAAAATTATTTGTTTTGAGACCACTGATAAAACAAACCACCGAATCCCAACACAAACATCAATACCATGCTGTGCCACAGTTCCCAAGGCCCAATTATTCCAGGCAGAAAAGCCAATATAGGCAACAAAATAATAGAAATGATGACGAGGGTTGTTTCTTCCATATGAAATCCAAAAAGAAAGGCCACAATAAATAATTGTGACCTTTCTCAAATTTTAGTCTATCTCTGTATTAATTATTGTACCGCATTCGCAGTGAAATCAATATAGAGTTCTACTTCTTCTTCAATGTTAGCAACATTAGGCACCTGGGGAATGGTAATTTCATAATCTTCAAGCAAAATGATGGTGCTTGCGCTGCCTGTGATTTGCGTATCAGAAACGGCCGTTGCTGTCACGGTAAATGTCACATCTTGTGAAATATCACGAACAGTGAGAGAGCCGACCAAAGTAAAATCTACAGTTTCACCAACTGCGATTGCCCCATCCAATCCTTCAACGGCTGATGGTGTAAATGTAATAAACTCAAATGTACCTGTATCAAGAATACGATTGTTAATAGCCCTATTTCGGAATTCGTTATCTGTTACAAGCGTACGCGCATTAATTTGAATCACACCCACCTGTGCTGACGATAAATCACTATAATCTACAGCCAGTTCCCCAGCAACTTGATCTGTTTCACCAACCACTGTTATGCGATTCCCTGCTAAGTCCTCATCGAGTTCAAAGCGAACATTTGACTCATCTTGAGAAATTTGAAATATGGTAATGGCTGCTTCAGGTTCTTCAACGGGTTCAGATGTGGGTTCTTCAACAGGCTCTGCTGTTGGTTCTTCGACCGGTTCAGGTGTGGGCTCTTCCATGGCTTCTTCAGTGGGTTCCTCAACAGGTTCTGCCGTTGGTTCTTCAACCGGTTCAGGTGTGGGCTCTTCCATCACCTCTTCTGCTTCTGGTTCTGATTCTTCTTCAACAACAGCTTCTTCAACCTCTGCTTCTGCTGTATCTGTATCCTCTTCCAATTCAATTGGTACTGCTTCAATTGGTGCGGAAGGCTCTTCAACTGCTTGAAGTCCACAACCGATTAAAAAGGGAACAATGATGGCGGCCAACCCCACTACTTGTATTCGATTTTTCATTCTACACTCCTGGGTGATTAATCAATTTCAAGCTATTTTCTTTGAATGATGTTAAGAAAATGTTTGTGTTACATGAGTAGACAATGAGTGGCAACCTTAAATTTTACTGTTGAATAAAAGAAAATTTGTGCACCTTGAAAGAAATATTTCAAAATTTCAGGACAACTCTTGATGTAGTACTAATGGGCCATGAAGATCAAGAGGAAATTAGGTGTATTTACACAAAATTCACGAACATTTGGGCTAAAATATCGTTATACCTATTAATAGTAGTTTGTTCCAGTCAAAGGTATTCGGAGTCCATCTCTAAAACTTGTAACACATTAGCATATATGATCGTAGATCGATTGGTCTGGAATGAATGGCATTTAATGTAACGGCCGTTGTCATCAGAATTGTTTAAGTAACTGACAGAAAGTTTTCTAAAAAAGATGTCTTATAAAGACTATCAATCACATAGGAAATCACAATCATTGAAGCTCATCTAATTTTTAAAACTTTTTGTGATTTACCTAGTTATGTAACCTATTAAACAACTCACCTGAAGGTCGTTTAGCGGTAATAAACAATATTTTATTTTATTCTGTTTATGGGTAGCAAGAAGTTTCGGGGCTCCCTCTAACAAAAATGCTTATAGGAGGTTCGACGTTGGACATGAAATCAATACCCAACAGAGAACGTTTGATTAACCGGAAAGTTATGGATGAACCAGTGGGAACATTTGTGTTCTCCGCAGGTCCCATTCTATATCAGCAAAGTCTAAATTGTGCTGATGGTTTTTGGTTAATGAGATCTCATTCTCTCGGGATAATTTCCCATTCAAGTGGAAGGCAATGAGCAGGCTCCAGCATTCTTAAAGGGTGTGGAGGAACGGCCGTAGCCCCTCTTGTTACGGTCATCTCGGGGGATTGGGAACCATCACACAGACTCTAAAACCTATACTATCTGAACGTGTATTTGGGCTACGACCTATGCGCGATACGGTTCGTATTTGTTCTTCAAGCGACCAAAAAGCGCCACCACGTAATGCCAGCGTATGAAATAGCTGGATATCCATGGTTTCGCGTCCGTCGTCAGGATTATATGGATACGGCCGTAATAGTGAGCGCGTCCATTCCCAAACATTCCCGCTCATATCCATACAACCCACAGGGCTTTTACCCTTAGAAAAGCAAAGGCCAAAGTTACTGCTTTCATCAAAATGTTGGTTGTTTGGGTGTCTAAAGTTGGCATGATTTAAGGGAGGTTCGTCTCCCCATGGAAACGGCCGTTTAGGCATTGAATTATCAAAAAGTGGCTCAAAAAAGGCATCATAAACGGGAATCAACAGGTGAACATCAGCCTCAACTGGGAATTGGGGCAGTTGAAGGCCACCTTTAGCTGCTTTCTCCCACTGAATTTCAGTTGGTAATCGAACCTGCCAATGGGGCTCAATGAATCCACGCGCAACCCATCGTTTTTCTAACCATCGAGTAAACGCGAGTGCTTCATAATAAGAAACGCCAACAATTGGATGGTTTGGTAAATGAAATGGATAGCCATAATCATGTGGTTCTTTTCGCCACCCTAATCGCTCCCAGTCCATCACTTCACCTGAACGCCAGCGATAAACGGTCGCTGCTTCTACCCAAAATTCCGGATTTTTATAGCCATCATCTTCGACGAATTCAAAGAATTGACTGTGGGTTATCAGATGCTGACTAAGCCAATAAGGAGTATCTAATACAGTCACAAGCTGTTCATATTTTTGTTCGCCCAAATAAAAATCGCTACTTGGCACATAACAAAATTGAATTTCATCGACAATTGTGTTCCATTTATTCATTCGGCCAATAACTTGCCCAATTCCAACTCGCCAATCTGCACTGACATCGTTTTCATCCTGCAGCGCTTTGAATAAATGACGGAGAATGCGATCGTACACCTCAACAGTCACACCAGATTGACCAATATCAGCTAGCATTTCACCCACTAAGGTCAATCCAATTCCTCCTTCACCAAAAGAAGAATCCATAACACGGCTCAAGATAATGCCCGCCGTATCTTCCCGCTGCTGCACAATCCCAATGATGCCCACCGACAACCGCAATAATTCCCACCAAGTTTTATCGATAATATGGGAAGCTATAAATTCTACAACAGGCTCAACGCTATTTTGCCCTTTGTGCGCTATGGCCCAGGCAGCCAAATATTCTTGAAGCGAGCGATGCAAAAACGCAATGTTTTGATCTTCACGTTCAACAAGTATTCCGCTAAACTGTTTGATGTCATCTAGAAATTGATTGGCTTCAACAGTTGGATTTTCTGCTTTTCTTTGTCGAAACACATTCACAAGCTCGCGACGAAAATCTTCTCGCTGCACTAAACCAGCACCAGGGTTGTCTTCTTCCATCCAAAGCGCAAGAGGCCCTAATGTCCTCATCGTTTCTAGGACATCAGAAACGGCCGTATTTGGCATATTGCGTGGATTTCGGGCTAGATTCCAATCTTTGATAAGGGTATTGATAAATTGATGATAGAGCTCGACACGACGATGCGGAAGGGAAAGGCCCTGTCGTTGCATCATTAGCATGATCGTGAGCAAAAGAGGGTTTGAGGCAAGCCTAGAGAGGGCCACATTCCCCCAAATCTGCTTGCGAAGCGTCTCTTTTTCTCGATTGATAGCTTCACCATCTGCCTCTTGTTGTTCAACGAACAGCAACCAGCGTTCAATAAAACGCCCACCAAGCAGTTCATCAATATCGGCTAATGTGCATTCTAAAACACCGTCAGCAAAAATGCGTGCTTGCCTATAACCAACGAGTCGACTGGTTATTAAAAATTTATTGCCGTTCCCTTTATTTAACGCAATAAAATCAACGATGTTTTGCACCGCCTGATTTCTTAATCGTGCATCCCGCGCTTCATCAAGACCATCTAGGAGAATGAGGGCTTTCCCACGTGCCACAACTTCCTTGAATAGTTGCCCAAAAGGCAGACTACCTCCTAAATTATCAAAATAGGTCACAAAAAAGTCATAAAGGGAGATGTTGTTATTTTCAAGCTCGTCGTAATAGGCAGAGAGAGGCATTGCGAGCGGAATACGGCCGTTGACCGTCTGATGAACATCTTCTCCATTCACCAATGAAAGCGCAATATATTGTAAAAAGGTTGTCTTGCCAGCCCCAACATCCCCTAAAATAACCAGTCCTGATTCATCATCAAACAGAGGCAATATTTCCACAGGTTCATGATTATCAATATCAGTCACAAATTGTCGTGGCCATGTCTCACCCTCTGGCAAAAAAGGGCGAACTTTTAATGGGACATATAAATTTCGAAGTTTTAATCGGCCTGGCAATTGATTGGCAAAGCCCAATCCTTGAAAGTTAAGAAGGCTAAAACGATTATTGATGTAGTCGAAATAAGAGGTCGTGGCTTGAATAATCTCTGGGTGATCAACGTCAGGATATTGCTGCCAAAAACGCTGGGCCAAAACGGCCGTTTTTCCCTGTTGTCCCCCATATTGAGCAAGCAGTTTATCTCTTTTTGCTTCAAACTTAACAACCAGCTGCTTAATCTCATCTGGCGACATTAAATCTTTAAAACGCGCTTGCGTTTCAGCAATCGATTTTTCAATTTCATCTAACTGTTTTTGAACTTCTAGGGGCAATTCACTCATGACAATAGGGCCAAGGATCTTCTCCATTTTTGATCGCTTTTAACGCGGAACTCTCAGCATATGCACCATGATATCGCTCAGGCAATTGTGCAGCAATTTTTGACATGATCAGATGCGTTAATGCATCTAAATCTTCCCCTTTGGCTCGTCGATCCAGCTGAGGTAATGTATAGATTTTCCCAATGTGAACCTCAATTTCAGTTCGGCGAAATCGCTTGAAATTTTGGAATAAGACATCTGAATTGACAATACCCACAGGCAAGATGGGAGCTTTAGCGCGATGAGCGAGGTAAGCGGCTCCACCTTTGGCTTTTTCTAATTTGCCATCTTTCGAGCGCGCCCCTTCTGGCGCTAAGCCAAAAATTGCCCCACCCATCAAGGCTTCTTGTGCTTGTCTTATCGATTTACGATCAATCGATTCCCGATTAATATAAATGGCTCCCAACCATGCCATAATTGGTCCAAATATGAGGTGGGATTTCCATTTTTCGCCTGCAAAAAAGGACCATTCCTGAATGGGAAATGCCATGAGCAGAATAGGCGTATCAACCGTGCTCATATGATTGGTGGTGACCACACAAGGACCCTTGGGAGGAACATTCTCCAATCCAGTAACCTTAATACGAGCAAGTAGCAAGGTCCGAATTAAATGCATAAAGAAGCTTATCAATCGGTATCGAAACATAAGGGGGGAGTATAGCTCTTGCGAAGGACTAAACCAACATCTCTTTGTGACTCGTGAGTGCATCTAAAAGCCGATCTACATCATTGAGCGTGTTGTAAAAGTGAGGGGAAATTCGAAGGTTGCTATCTCTATGCGATATAACAACACCTTCTAGTTCTACTAGACGAACGAGTTTAGCTGGGTCGTTCGAATAAATGGTAATCATTGGACCATGTTTAGAAGGGTCTTCGGATGTGACGAGTTGAAATCCTCTTTCTTTTGCCCCTTGTTTTATTGCACCTGTTATATCAACTCGGTGGGCATCAATACTGTCTAAGCCAATATCCTGAATAAGCTTCAATCCAGCTATCCCCGCGTACACATTTGGATTAGGTGGCGTACCGGATTCGAATCGTCTAGCGGAAGATGAAGGGGTATTTTGATAGATATCCATCGCAAAGATGTTGTCTTGACTAAACCAGCCGCTATTTTGGGGTGTCAATGTGGGAATAAGTGATTTACGGCCGTAAATAAATGCCAATCCCGAAGAACCCAGCAAATATTTCAGCATTCCCCCTACTAAAAAGTCAGGTTGAGCAACATTAACATCAAAAGGCATCGTGCCAAGCAGTTGATAACTATCCAGCATGACAAGTGCCCCTTTTTGATGGGCAAGCTCGATAATTTCTGAAACGTCTTGCATGACCCCATTTCGATAACAAACATGCGTTAATGAAACAAGCGCCGTTTTTTCACTAATAACAGCTTCATATTGCTCCAAAGGAATCTCATGATTCGTTTCTGGGACATGCTTAACAATAGCACCACGAGCTGATTGAGCATGCCAAATTTGGGCTGTTGTCGGAAAGGCAAAATCATCAACGACCACTTCACAACGCTTCCCTAAAAAATCAAGCGAACTAGCTAGGGCATTAACACTCGCCGAGACTGACGTTGTGACACCAATTTCATCTGGATGGGCATTGAGCAGTTGAGCAACTAAGCTACGGAACTCCTCCAGTTGGTCAACCCAAAGCTCCCATGGAGACCCTAATTCAGCCCAATCTTTTAAATAGGCTTCATAAGCATGTTGAACTTGAGTGGCAAGTGCCCCCTTAGAACAACTGTTAATAAAGGTTTTGTTTTCAAAAATCGGAAATGAATTTCGAATATTTGACAGGTCTAAAGCCATTTTATTCTTTTGGCCTGTTTTTTGATGGGTAATCGATGATTTTATCCCACTCATCTGCAGCAGAGCGGGCTACTACCGCCATCAGTGGACCATCTCCAATATTAAAGACCTCATGGGGAATTCCAGGTTCAATATAAATAAAATCCCCTGCTTCATGATCAACTGAGTGAACTAAATCTGGCCCATATTCATGTCGCACTTTTCCTTCAAGAATAAAAAGCATCACTTCAAATCCATCATGAATATGCGCATAGGCGATTGCACCTGGAGGCACAGTGGCAACATTCATAGATAAGTTTTTTGACCCTACATTCTTACCAGATAGGCCTGTTTTGTACCGGATGCCATTCCAAGAACGATTGTTGGCCCCACCACCACGAACAGCATGAATTCCACCATGGCTTTCTACAAATTTTTTTAATTCATTTGGATCGTTTGACATGGGTATCTCCTATTTTTCCTTATTGCTTTATCTATTAAGTGCATGGACATTTATCACAATGATTCAAAAAATACGGCCGTTTTCTTTGCAATGGACTCCCAAGTGAAGTTTTGGGCAACTTGAGTGGCCCCAATAGCTAAACTCTCATGAAGCATGCCATTTGTCTTGATGTTAGCTACGGCCGTTACGATGGCATCTGGATCATCAATCGGTACAAACCAAACATTTTTACCATGCTCCAAAAAAGGGGTTGGGCCAATCGGCCACGTGGAAATTAACGGCCGTCCATGTGCCAATGCAGCCATAAGCGTTCCACGTCTGAGCGATGCACCATCTTTATAAGGCATCACCATCATATCTGTTGCGTACAAATACGTTGAAACCCGACTATCAGACAGATATCCAGTCCAATGAACGCGATCTTCAATATCCAATGTGTGAATTATTTGGCGAAGGTGGGTTAAATAAGCGGCATTGTTTGACGCATCACTTGCACCTAGTTGGCCTCCGATGAATACCACATGATGCGAAGGCGCCATTTTTGATACGGCCGTTAAGAGTGACTCCGCCCCTTTTGTTTCATTCAAAAAGCCAAAGTAACCTAAAAGCACCCCATTTTGAGGCACCCCTAATTCGGACCTGGCCTCCTCGACTTCGATATGATTAGGTTTATACGCTGCGATATTGCTCCCAATGGGAATTTCTGTGACTTTTTCACAGGCAAGCTCCTTCACTTTTTGAAAATCATCGGGATTTGTCGTTAATACACCGTCCGCTTGTTGAGCCATCAAATGAACCACTTTATCACGAAGTTTTCCAGCTTTTGGGAAAAAATAGGGGTGGCGCAAATCATGGAAGGTAACGGCCGTTTTCACCACATTGCGTAACCTTCTAGGGGCAAAATTAATGGCGGGCAACCACATACCATAGGCCGCCGCTTGATATTGAATATTGACGACATCGAGGTCGAAGCGGATTGACCAATCAACTATCTCGCGATTGGTTGCCCATCGCCAATTTCGAACAATAGGCAATAACGTAGCGTAACCTAAATCGATTGGTTCAGATAAAAGTGAGATTTGTCGAGGTTGATCGGGTGGTCGGGCTAATCGGGAAGTTAACACAAAAACATCGTGCCCAGCTTCCCCTAAGGCTTTTGCTAACTCATTTGTAAATGCACCAACGCCCCCCTCCATAGGGGGGAATTCACCTGTAACTAGCCCGATTCGCACTTTGTTTCTATCCGATCATACTTTCAAAGGGGAGCGGGATTGAATGACCCCGCCAACGAAGTAATCTTAAAGCATATGTTTTGCGCAATGCACTAAAGTTAGCCTTTTTGTGAGCGGCTGTCTCTTTTTTCTTAGAAGGTAAATTATCTTCTAAAACATCCAGCAACTTTCGGTCGTCCAACTTGTTTAATGCCAATAGCTCATCATGAAACAGTTCAGGAACTTTGTTCAACGAAGGGGGCATACCGCTTTTTACACATTGCCCAACAACCTTGCTCATACTCCACCCACACGCTTTAGAGATTGATTCTAATGCTTCGAAATCTGCTTCACTCAATTCTATTGATACTTTCTTTGTTTTCATGTAACCAACCTTCTCGTTGTGGTTCTACAATTTCAATTAATATCCCGCAGGACGCAACCCGGATCGAACAACCTGCCAATATGATTTTGCGCGTTGCCAGCGCAACGGCCGTTTATGGCCAATTATTCCTTTGAATACCTCTAACAGTAGCTGTTGAAGATAAGTTAACAACAAAAAGGCACGTAATGCAAATGCAACAACTATCCCATGATACTTTCTGAAATAACGCAATTTTGCTTTATTAAAGTTAATGTGCCGATGCGTGACAGCCTGTTCGCTACTTTTACCAAGGTGATGGATGATTTGGGCAGAAGGTAAATAAACCACTTCCCACCCCGCCTCTTTAATTCTGCGACACCAATCCAGTTCTTCTGAGTACATAAAATAAGCTTCGTCTAGCCCACCTACTCGGTCAATGATCGAGCGTCGCGTTAATAGCGCAGCCCCCATCACCCAATCAACAACGGCCGTTTCATCATCCGGCAAATCAAGCGCGTAATAATGATCTAAGATTTGTTTTGGGGCTGACTCTTGGAGCCAAGTGCTTTCAAAAACACCTGTTAGGAAGGTAGGAAATCGACGTCGTGATGATTGAATCGTGCCATCGGGATTTAACAACTTGGGACCCACGACCCCAACGTCTTGATGCTCATCTAGATAATCACAAAGCTGTGATAATGCATCTTCAATTACGACCGTGTCAGGATTGAGCAAAATGACATATTCACCTGTCGATGCTTCAATACCAATGTTATTGCCTTTCGGAAATCCAGCGTTTTCAGTGCAGCGAATCAAATTGACCCAAGGAAAATCACGCTCAACCATATCAGGTGTATCGTCAGATGATGCACTATCAACGACAACCATTTCTAAATGGAGAGCGTCTCGAACAGCCTCTACCGAACTCAAACAGTCGTGAAGCAGTTTGCTCACATTCCAACTCACCGTGATGATTGATAATCGGGGGTTTGAGTTCTTGCTCATGCGTTTATTCTTTCAAACAATCGATGTGCATTGTCGGTTGTCCGTTGAGCCATCTCTGCTTTCGTCATACCGTGAAGTTCCGCCAACTTTTCTACCACAAAAGCAGTGTAGGCTGGTTCGTTTCGTTTACCGCGATAAGGATGGGGTGTCAAAAAAGGAGCATCTGTTTCTGCCAAAATGCGATCCAATGGGACTTGGCTGGCTACTGCCCTTAAGCCTTCAGCCTTTTTGAAGGTAACTGGGCCGGTAAACCCCAAGTAAAATCCCATCCCAAGAACAAGCTCTGCAATATCCCAACTTGTTGAAAAAGAGTGCAGCACACCTGGCTTCTCTTTGCCATTTAGCGGTGAGGATTTTAAAAGGGCCACAACATCATTATCTGATTCTCGATTGTGCACAATTACGGGTAAATCAAGTTCATCAGCCAATTCGAGCTGTAATGAAAAAGCGCGATGCTGAATATCTTTGGGCGATTTATCCCAATAATAATCTAATCCAATTTCACCAATGGCAACAACCTTGGGATGCTTAGCAAACTCCCGAAGCTTCTTGAGCCAGCTATCTTTCCAAGTTGCAGAGGAATTAGGGTGAATGCCGACGGCGACGTAAACGGTCGTAAATTGATCAGCTAATTGAAGTACACGACGACAGCTATTTAAATCCAATGCTGGAATAATGATTTTTTCCACACCGGCTTCAATAGAGCGCTGAATAACGGCCTCACGGTCTTCATCAAACCGATTGAGGTCAAGGTGACAATGGGTATCAACTATCATCATTCACCAAAATGCGCAGCTGAAAGCAACAGAAGCATCATCTGATGCATGCCAACAGGCAAGTTGGTCACATCAATATGCTCATCTAAGCGGTGGGCAAAATTTGATTCCGTTAGACCTATGCACACCGACTCATACCCTCTGCTCAACGGTATATTGCAATCTGTTGAACTAGTAATAAATATTGGTCTTGAACGCCCAACCATCTTCAAACATTCAATTGCCTGGCGGACGAGTTCTGAATTTCGATGTACTTGCCCCGCGGGTCGATTACCAATTTGTTCCATTGAAAAAGTGGTGCGCATATCGCTTTGACGATTGGCTTTTTGAACCATCGCTTTGACGCTTTTAACGAGCTTATCGAGGGTTTCTGTATGTTCAGAGCGTAAATCAAGGAGCATGTGTGCCCGTTGCGCAATAGTATTGATTGAGGTGCCTCCCTCAATCATCCCGACGTTAAAGGTTGTTTTTGGTGAATTTGGAACCTTCATATCAGCAATCAGGGTAATGAGTCGACCTAATTCATGAATAGCACTTGTCTTCCCAAAGCTACCCCAAGAGTGTCCACCTTCCGTTTCGACAGAGATTTTGAAGCGTTGCACACCAATCGCTTGATGAGAAAGCTGTCCAAAAAGACCACCTTCAATCACAATGTATTTCGCTTTTTCACCAAACCGGTCTACGACCGCTCTCATGCCAACTAAATCCCCAAGACCCTCTTCACCCACATTGGATACAAACCAAACAGGGTTTTTCAATGTGATTTTTTCCTCAATGAGGAGCTTTGCTAAAAATAAAATACCAGCAACACCAGTCGAATTATCTCCTATACCTGGACCATATAATTTTGACCCTTTTTTATGATAAGAGAGATCTGTTTCATGCGGAAACACCGTGTCACTATGCGCAGAAATGATAATTGGAGGGCCAGCTGGGTTTGAACAAAAGGGATAACGGCCGTAAACATTATGAATGTTATCTTTATTGACATCCTCGAGACCATATTGCTTCATCGTTGCTTCAATAAAAAGCGCCCGGGTCCCCTCATCAAACGTCGGTGCAGGTATTTGCTGAATCTGCACAATTAAATCAATTAGAGCATCTTGTTCAGAACGAATTCTGTCTTTAATATTTTGAATATCTGAATGGTTTGAAATATTTAGTAGTTGCTGCATTAAAAATCTTTATTGAAGGGGACGAATCAGTAAAATACCTATCAAGCTTACAATCAGTCCTATATGAAGAAATAAATTAACCTCAGCAAACCAGTTGCTTGGAAAAAGTTGAAAAACAAAATTAAGCAAAATGAGGCCAATACCGATTAACGGTAACAATCCTGGCTTTCCACCTAAGAAATGTCCAATCCGATCAATTAAATCATTCATAACTATTGCTCCGGTGATTAATCAGTTTGCCTGATTTATTAGTTCACCAAATAGGGTTCAAAATAAGGCACCAGACGATGAGGAATACGGCCGTAAATCCGCAAACCATGATCATTGGGCTCTTCACTATCAACTTGACCACGTTCATAAAACAGTGAGCGCAAATCTCCTTTTGCATAAGGAAGCTCAATCATAATTTCAGTCATGTAGCGCGTCATCACAGCTTCGATTGTGGTGAGAAGATCCTCAATCCCTTCCCCGGTATGGGCTGATACCCCCACCATAGGTGCATCAATATCTAAATTTGCATCAGGAGGAAGCCCTTCTGGCAGCTGGTCAATTTTATTCAAAGCAACAACAACGGGTAAATGATCAACTTCAAGCTCTGCTAGCGTATCTTCGACCGAATCAATTTGAGCTCCGGCATTGGGATGGGTTGAATCTACAACGTGCAGCAGCATATCTGCATCTTTAATCTCTTCAAGCGTTGCACGGAAAGAAGCCACAATATGGGTTGGTAATTTTTGAATAAATCCTACCGTATCCGTAAAAAGGACTTCTCGCCCGCCTGGCATTTGAACTTTTCTTGTTGTTGGATCAAGCGTCGCAAATAGCATATCAGCGGAAAGCACATTAGCATCCGTCAGTCGGTTGAGCAAGGTTGATTTTCCGGCATTGGTGTAACCAACAATCGCAACTACTTTCAATTCTGTTTGTTGGCGCTTCATACGATGACGTTCACGTCGTGCGCGAACTTTTTCAAGCTGATCTTTTACAAAGCTTATACGGTGACCGATTTCTCGGCGGTCAGCTTCTAGCTGGGTTTCACCAGGACCACGCAAACCGACACCTCCGCCAGCCCCACCTGCACGACCACCTGCCTGTCGAGCCAAGTGAGTCCACATGCGCGTTAAACGGGGGACACGGTATTCAAGCTGAGCCAACTCTACTTGAAGCTTCCCTTCTGCCGTGTTGGCGTGTAGGGCAAAAATATCAAGAATCAAAGCCGTTCTATCCAAGACTTTGATCTCTTCACCAAAGATCTTCTCAAGTTCTCTCTGGTGACGTGGTGAAAGCTCATCATCAAAGATGACAACGCCAGCCCCTAATTCCTCAACCATCATCTTGACTTCTTCGACTTTACCTGAGCCAATATAGGTTGAGCGATCGGGTCGATTAAAACGCTGGATGGCTTGGCCAACAACTTCTAATCCGGCAGTATCTGCTAAACGGCCCAGTTCTTCAACGCTATCCTCGATAGGCAACAACGGCCGTTCATTTTTTGATCCAGCACCCACCAAATAGGCTTTCTCTCGTGGTGGTGCAGTTGGGTAAACTTTTGTCATATCGTTATTTTATCACGGTAAGCCCGCCACCTGTAGCGAGCGTGGATGTTCTACTAAGAATTCGTAGGCAATCGTTGATTTTTGTTTGGAAGCTAATGGTAACAACCACTCCATCAAATTCATGTCGCTTACATCTTGTGGGTCAGGGTCCGTTTTTTGCATCTTGACTTTGATTTGCTCATGTCTAGAAATCGGGATGTGATCTTGAATTTCAACTCTAACGGCCGTATCGAGCAAATTCTCAACCTCAATCTCATAGCCAAAGCGGATTCGACGCTGATCGCTTAACATTTTCTTATCCACATCTCGCCGTGTCATTTCACGTTTAATCGTGATGCGATCTTCAACACCAAGCAATAGCTCTATTTCCCCACCCTTGGCCGTATAGTCAATGGATGTCTTGCCAATAAATTCATCATCTACAAACAGATTAGCCTGTCCAGCTAACCAAGGTGCACCGGAGATGTTTTTGGTGGTTGCCCGACGGTAAACAGCATCTGTGTGTTTTGGAACAGCGACAAAATCAAGTTTGGGCTCTAGCTGATAGTTAGCCAAAGTTGTTTTATGGGGTGAACCATCGCTTGGAATATCCGAACCGCCAGAGACCACAAACCGAACGGCCGTTCCTGTATCTTCAACTTGGGCCACGATTTCCTCAGCTTCAACGGGAGCAGGTTCTGCTTCAGCCGCAAACCCAACCATTTCAGTTTCTTCTGTGGCACGTGCTTTTGACCTCAACGCCGACGCTTTTGGTGGAGCGGCCATTGCCATAGGACGACGAATTTCGGGTTTGCGGAATTGGTCAATGGGCCAAGGGTTGAGTTTAGGTAATCGTTGATTGAGCGCAGGTCGGGCAGTTGATACAGATAAAGCAACCGCATCCCAGCTTTGCCCGGTTCGCTGGGTGATTTCTGCCAAAGTTGATATCCCAATTTCAGGAAGCGACACACCTATTGTTTTTAAACGAACATCATACAGAGGTCGCCAGCTCGCCTGATTAACAACATAGGTCACTTCAGGGGAAAATGTGCCTTCACCTGAAACCTGAATGTCAATCACGGCTTGATACATTTGCTTGCCACGTCGTCTCGATGATTGCTGACCTAGCTCTAATTTTAGCTTCTCAATCTGTTTGTTCAGCTGACGGGCTTCCTTATCAAGATTCGAAACGGCCGTTCGCATTGCACTGTCCTGCTCTTGCAAAAAAGCCACAATCTTGAGTTGATCTTCAACCTGAGAAGTGCCACGAGAAAGCCCTTTGGCATAAGCGCCGGTTGCTTGCCGCATCCCTTCAAGGTAACGGCCGTGTGCCTCCCAACCTGCTTTTTGATCATCAACATCCCGTAGCTGATCGCTTAACGATTCAATTTCCGCTTCTAATTCTCTAACATTCTTTTGGGGTGCCTCATCAAAAAATTCTCGCTTAACGTCAGCACTCAATATTTGTACGCTTGTTGTTCCCTTCCCAGAGACTCGTAAGGAATCAGGCTGCATTGTTAATGGGAGTTGGGTCACAAGCAATTTATGGCTGCCTGCTGAAACGTCACATTCACCCACTGCAGTAACACGCGCTCTGTCAGGAAATACAGTTACGGCCGTTGGTTTGACTTCAACTTTAATATCCATAAATATCCTCTATTCAAGAGCAAAGAGCATTGGCAAGTATAATAAACGGGTACCAACGGTCTTTTACTCTAAATTCGTTATTCAATTTCCGGCTGATTGATCCAAATTGGCAACTCAATATGAAAAGTTGTTCCGGGCAGCTTTTCTTCATCATAGCCAGGGCTTTCTGCCCATATACGACCCTCGTGCGCTTCAATAATCCCCTTGACAATGGCGAGACCTAAACCTGCACCACCCCCTTTAAAATTTGTTTTGCTTGACGAGTGCAGTTCATAAGCAGACGTGCTGGCAAACTTGTTAAAGATGAGGTCTTGATTTTCAGGGGCAATTCCAATGCCGCTATCGCTAATTTGAACGTCAATATACCCTGCTAGCTCATCAGATGCTTCATCTTGCCGAATGAAAGCGGCTGTAATATTGACTTGCCCATTGTCGGGAGTGTATTTTAAGCCATTCATGATGACCTTCGTAAACGCTTTTGCCAAGCGCTCTTCATCACCATAGGTTTCAGAATCAACATAGAATGGACTGACTATTAATTCAACTTTTCGCTCTGCAAAAATCTTTTGTAATTTATCAGTTACTAGGCGGATGGTGGATTCAAGGTTAATTTGGCGCACCTTGAGCTCGACAGAACCGAGATCAATCAAAGATGCATCAATCATATCTCCAATAATTTCATGCATCCGGCGAAAACCGTTCCCCAGCCCCTCTGTGTAAATGTGGAATCGAGAACCTTCTTCAGCCTCTGCGCGAATCATATTCGCATACCCTTCCAAAATTGTAAGAGGGGTGCGCAATTCGTGCGCTGCCACATTGATGAAATTAGATTTGCTCCGCTCAAATATCTCTTGTTGGTTCCGAAGCTGCACAATTTGTTCTAACAAGTTTGCGCGTTCAAAGTCAGTTGCTAGCTGAGAGGCCTCAATCATGGCATAGGTCAAAAACTCATCAAGACCCCGCCAACTTTTAAGCGCCTCTGAAGGGGACATATTTTGGTCTAAGGCTTTGATCAAAGCTTCTTTTAGCAAACGGAGAACCCAGAGCCAATCACGGGAGCGAGGACCATCTTGTCCAATCGCCGTTAATGCCCAACCCTGAACTGCAGCAAGTTGAAATTCGGAATGCAGCCCAACATGATCAGCTAATGTTGCCAGAAACTGTGACACATCATCATGATTCAAGGATAAGGCTGGGGGTGTATTCTCAAAAACGGCCGCACACAAGGATGCCGATTCTTGTCGAAGCCACAGCTTCAAGCTTTGGGACAAGCTATTTCTCCATCTCCGTTACTGCTTCAGCAACCACGCGATCATAGTTAATCCCATTTGATCGTGTAAATCGCCGCATATTGGTCAATGCTCTTTCGCTATACCATCGATATCGGTCAGATTTAGGCAAATTATTGGGTGGCATAGGAAATAGGCCAAAATTAGCCTTCATAGGTTGAAAGTTTTTTGCTTCGGCGTGAGTTACATAATGGCACAGCGCACCAAGCATTGTCATGGTTGGCATGATGACAGGTAATTTGCCTTTCATCATTCGAGCAGCATTCAAACCTGCAAGCAAGCCAGTCGCAGCGTTTCCCATATATCCCTCAACGCCTGTAATCTGTCCTGCAAAATAGAGATTTGAACGACCACGATATTGAAGTGTAGGATGCAAAAGCTGTGGCGCATTGATGTACGTATTGCGATGCATCATGCCATACCGTAAAAATTCAGCTTTTTCCAATCCGGGAATAAGTCGCAATATCCGGCGCTGCTCACCCCACTTTAAATTTGTTTGAAAACCAACGATATTAAATAAGGAACCCATCAAATTATCTTGTCTGAGTTGAACCACAGCAAACGGCCGTTTTCCTGTGCGCGGGTCAGTTAAGCCAACCGGTCGCATCGGACCAAAAGCCAACGCCTTTTCCCCTCGGCGCGCTATTTGCTCAATAGGCATACACCCTTCAAAAAAGTGCTGGTCTTCTTGCTCAAATTGTTTGAGCGTGATCAGCTCCCCTTCGAGTAAAGCGGCGACAAACCGATCATACTCTTCTTTGGTCATGGGGCAGTTGATGTAATCACCATCAACTTGTTCCCCCTTATCATATCGAGATTGACGGTATGCAATTGAAAAGTCAATTGATTCGTAGTGCACAATCGGGGACAACGCATCATAAAAATACATGTACTCTTGTCCAGAAAGTGCCTGAATTTCTTTAGCAAGCGCATCTGAAGTCAGTGGACCTGTGGCAATGATTGTAGGGGTGTTAGGAATTTTGGTGACTTCTTCGCGGACAAGCTCAATTAGGGGGGTTTTATCAATTTTTTCAGTGACCAGCTCCGCAAACCCTTCACGATCTACAGCAAGAGAGGAGCCGGCAGGAACGGCCGTTTGTTGGGCACATTCTAAAATCATTGAGCCCAAGCCGCGTAATTCTGCCTTGAGCACACCAGGGGCTTTATGAGGCAAATAAGAGCCAAGCGAATTGCTACAAACAAGCTCTGCGAGCTTATTTGTGACGTGAGCAGGTGTATTTTTTTGGGGGCGCATTTCATAAAGCCGAACAGGTACGCCAAGCGATGCGGCTTGCCACGCTGCTTCTGTACCAGCCAGACCGCCCCCAATGACGGTTAACGGTTGTTCCATGAGGCTAATTTTATCACACCAGCCTAATATAAAAAGTGCTCTCATTAGTTGCCACATAAATGTTACAACTCAGCTATTGAGCGTTGTTTTGATCACAATATTTTGTTTCTTTTCTCCCCAAAAACTGATATCTAGCAATCGATTGGTGAAATTATAAATTGGTGAATAATTAAGTGTTCCGAAGTTGCTAAATAGATAACCCTGATAAAAATAAGCTTCTGAACCTCAAGGAAACGAAATTTGTAGCTGTCATTTTAATCAAAACAGGAACTTCGTTTCACTTAATAATCACACAACGACTTTCATCTATTGAATAAGGAGCTTGGCCTATGCTTGAT
>JANQSK010000762.1 GCA_028284105.1 Anaerolineae bacterium | reverse complement strand
TATATCTGATAGATCAAGCTTATCGCGCAATTATGAAAGAGGAAACGGCCGTTCTTCAGCGGGTGCCCGGCATAGGTAAGAAAACGGCCGAGCGTATTATGTTCCAGTTGCGCGATAAGCTTGATCTATCAGATATAACAATGGCTGCACCATTAGTAAGCGACGTTGATGCAGATGTCATTGAAATATTAACTGGATTAGGGTTTAGTATCGTTGAAGCCCAATCCGCCCTCCAAAAACTCCCTAGAGATGTAAAAACTGTTGATGAAAGAGTTCAACAGGCCCTCCAATATTTAGGCTCACAATTTTAAATTTTCATCTAAATTTCACGCATTAGGACTTGAGTAATTTTAATGCTCTTTTATGCTTTAAGTGGACCACTTTAGTGTGTGTGTGGCGCTCTTCATTTAACCAAAATTGAAACAAAAAATTCATAGTCCTGTTCCGGTAAGGAAAGAGGGAGTCTTAAGTACGATGATACCACTTAAGCAAAAGTGTCTGCAGTACGTTTTCTATAGCAACTATAAAGCGATCAGTTTTATTTTGATTGGCGTTGTTCTTTTTCTTGTAATGCCAACCGGTCGTGCTCACGCCTATGAGCACGCTTCACCCAGATTTGAATTTCAAAAAGCAAATTACCTGCCTGGCGATGGTTCTGAAGCAGAGTTATCAGAGAATGCATTATTGATATCGAAAGCAAAAGAGATTCTATCGATACAGTTGAATGCCGCTAAACCTTTGTCCGTGGCGCCTGCTTGGCAACGGCCGTTGCCATCTGAACCTCTTATTTTGCCTTTAAATATACGCGATTTGCCTCTGCCTGAAGTAACAAGCGGCACTTTAATCATTCCAGCACTGGATTTAGAAGAACCTATTACACGGGTGCTTGTTAAAAATGGTTTTTGGGACGTTTCAAATTTAAATGCACAGGTAGGGCATCTCCAAACCACGGGTGAACGCCCAGGGGAGGGTTTGGCCATGACTTTTGTCGGGCACACAACGTGGCCTGCTGCTGGACCATTTGCTTACCTCTATAGCCTACAACATGGAGAAGAGATCATTTACCGATGGAATGGGTATGACTACGTATATCAAATTGATCGGATGGTCCATGTTTTGCCTACGCAAGTAGGAACGCTCTATGAAGAAAATGGGGATGCCATTATGCTCGCGACGTGTTCTGGTTGGAATCCAGAATCAGGTCAGTATGATACACGATTAGTAACTCGAGCTGTGCTTGTGGAAAAGCGCCTAGCCCCGCCACCGACGCGAATGTCATTGATTTCATAAAGCAATAAAAATTACATACCAACATGAGTCATATTTCGGGATTGTTTATTTTCTAGAAATATGACTTTTTTGTTTGGGGATATCGGAGTCAGTCGCTTGAATTTGATTTCATTATGGTCATGCGAAAGTTGGCTTTTTATTTGAAACGTAAGACTGCCTGAGTAAGATTCTGATGATTACGAGATTGTATTGGAGTCATGCATGGGGAGCCACAAAAAGTATCGGTTAGTTTTTATTGTCGTATTGTTACTATTTTTTGCATCGGCCGGCCGAATTTTTGCACAAGATGAAAATCCACCAGCAGAACCAACTGGTGCGCTTGGTGAACCTCCTGTTCAACCAGCCTCCCCTCCATCAATATCAGCCCCTCCTTCTGAGGCACCTGACTCAACTCCAGTTATTGAGCATCCCCCAGAAAACGAACCGCAACCTACATTAGAGATACTCACTGAGCATTCTGAGGCTACGACTCAGTCAAATCCAACCATTGTTTTACAGATGAGTGAAAAGCAACCTGAATTGAAGGCTCAGGTAAAATTAAATTTTCGCATAAACAAGCGGGCGTTTATTCGGTGACGGTAGGTTCTAGAATCGTGCGTATGGTTTGAATATCTTTAGCGATTTGTTCTTTGAGTTCTGGAAGCCCGTTAAATTTCATTTCTTGGCGAATAAATTGCATAAACTGAAGTTGAATTTCCTGACCGTAAATATCCTGATCAAAGTCAAGTAAATGCGTTTCTACCCTAACGGTCTTACCTTCAACAGTTGGCCTTGTGCCTACATTGGTTGCCGATAGATACGTTTGCCCCCCAACAGTGACTAGGCTTGCATAAACCCCGTTCATTGGAAGGAGTTGCTCTTCCCAAACATCTAAATTCGCTGTGGGAAATCCGATGGTTCGCCCGCGCTGATCCCCAGGCACGACTTGGCCGACAAGCTGATAGGGTCGTCCCAAACATAGTTTGACATCCGTGACATGACCCAAGGATAAGCTATTGCGAACGCGACTGCTGCTAACAATTTGTCCATCTAGCATGTGGAGATCGGACATTGATTCAACGGTAAAACCCCTGCTCTTCCCCAAATTTTGCAGATAGGGAATGTCCCCTTCACGATTATGCCCCAGTGCAAAATCCCCACCCCAAAGCTGTTTAAGGTCCATTACTTCAATAAGTTGGTCAATGAAATCATCAGCTTTTGTTGTACGTACTTTCTTATCAAATGGATGCGTGATTAAGAGATTAATACCTAAATCTCTTAGAATTTCTATTCTTTCGTTCAATGTGGAGAGGTAGTATGGGCCAGTTAAGTTTTTGACAACGCGTTTTGGGTGTGGAAAAAAAGTTAAGACTGCCGCCTGAACTTGGGCAGCCTGTGCTGCTTTGACCAATCTTTTCAAAATGACTTGATGTCCAGCGTGAACACCATCAAATGATCCTATTGCTAAGTAGGTTGGTTTTCGTTCGGTTATTTCATTTAACGTTTGAACATGTATAAATTCATTCGTCATATTTTCTACTCTGCATCAGGATTTAATGGTGGCACCATTTTGTGCGCTTTCCATTGATTTTCTTTGGCAATGGCTAATCCCCAAAATTGATTTTCACAGAAAAGGGTTGCTATTGTACCAACAGGCAGTTTTTGTTCTTTGGAAATTAAACGGCCGTTTAATAAAGTTGTTGCTTGCTCTGATGAAATATCAAGCCGAGGCAAGTGCTGAACGGCCGTTTCCATCGGCAATTGCGCCTCTTGTATATTGTCAGATGTTAAGGCATCTAATGCAACCGAATTTTCTATGTCAAATGTCCCAACATTCGTGCGCCGTAATTGGGTGATATGCCCTCCACAGCCAATTGCCTCACCCAAATCATAAGCTAATGAGCGAATATATGTACCGGAAGAAACATGCGTTTCGATGATTAAATAAGGCGCATCGTAGGAAATAAATTTTAGTTCGTGAATTGTAACTGATCGAGGCTTGCGCTCTACTTCGACGCCTTGTCTTGCTAATTTATAAAGTGGCTGCCCATCCTTTTTGATTGCAGAATACATAGGTGGGAGCTGCTCGATAGGGCCAGACAATTGAGGAATGGCTTGTTCAATGTCGTTACGTGTGATGTGGGAAAACGGCCGTTCTAAGAGCACCTGCCCCTCTGAATCATACGAATCAGTGGTTTGCCCAAGTCGTATTGTGGCCGTGTAACGTTTTGAATGTCCGACTAAATACTCAATGAGGCGCGTTGCGCGGCCCACACACAATAACATGACACCTGTTGCGAGCGGATCAAGCGTTCCTGCATGCCCTATGCGTCGTATCTGTGTCAGACGTCGAAGCCGATTGACAACATCATGCGAACTGATTCCGCTCGGTTTATCAATGTTGAATACGCCTTCCATATGCTTATTGATTGGAGTTAATGAGTTAGAAAGAAACGGCCGTTTTTTGCTCACGCAAGGCTTTTAAAGTTACTTCGCGAACTCTTGCTTCGGCGTTTTCGAGGGGGCCAGCCATCGAGCATCCAGATGCTAATGGGTGTCCACCGCCCCCAAGCTCTGCTGCAATAACAGCCACATTAAACGGTTGACGGCAGCGGAAGCCAACGCGCACTGAGCCATCGGGCATTTCAAGTAAGGCTGCGCCAATATGGGCAATATCAATGTCTGCTAAGATATTAACTAACCCATTCGTACCGGAGCCGACAAACCCAATGTCACCTTGCTCTTCTTGACTTATTGAAGTCCAAATAAAACCTTCCTCAATATTCATATTCGCAAGGCCGATTTGCCAAAGTTGAACCGTTGTTAACGGCTTAATATTTAAAGCTTGCATCGTCACAAAAGCCAAACTCGCCCCTGCGTCAATAAGGTGGCTTGCTACCTTGAGCGTGTTTGCGGTAACACCTGCTGTTCGGAAGCCTAATGTGTCAGTCACTAAACCCGTTAGCAAGCTAAGCGAAATATCTTTGTCAAAGTTAATATCAATATCTTGAAAAAGATCAAACAGAATTTCAGTTGTTGACGTTGCTTCAGGTAAGACAAGGTTGATATCTCCAAACATTGTGTTGGTGACATGATGGTCTATGTTGATGGTAAAAGGTTTGTGGGCAAGATTGCGAAAAGCGTTGCCCATTCGTAACTCATCTCCACAATCAACAACAATTAGTAGATCGTAATGCTCAGAAGAAGGCTCATATTTCACCTGGTTGGTTAAAGGTAAATATGAGAATCTCTCAGGAGCACCATCGTCACAAACGAGGTGAGGGCGTTTGCCCAGTTGACATAATGCTTGGCCGACAGCAGTCAAAGAGCCAATAGCATCTCCATCAGGGCCAATGTGTGTGATCACTAATATTTGTTCTGCGTCATTGATACGTTGGAGAATGTCTTTGTTCATAATGCTTTGTGGCGTTACATCGAGTCGATGTCTTCTTCTGGGGGAGGTATATCTAAACTG
>JANQSK010000759.1 GCA_028284105.1 Anaerolineae bacterium | reverse complement strand
TTCACCGTGTGGCACAAACATATTATCGAGAAGTTGCCCAAAGTCAGGTCCAGTCATCCCGTACATTTTTTGCATCGGCACAGACGTAAACCCAATTTTATGGCCTTTTGGCCTCCCTCCATCAGCGATTAGTTTATCAACTAGCTTGCGCCGCACTTGATAAGCATCATCAAATGTGAAATCAAGCGATTCACTTGGAGGATCGATTCCCACACCACTTTTGAGTGCTTGATAGATGCGATGAGCTAAAGCTTCATGCTCTGTTTGTGTCATCTTTAAGTTAATCATGCTGCGACCTCAACCCAATATGCATACTCAGGATATATGCCTTGAACTACTCTTTATTTTGATTTTTTTGATGATTGTTCTATTTTAATCCGCTATATCACAGATACAAATGATGAGTGAGAAGCGTAATATGCGTAGCACGGAAGCTAGGTCATTTTACGCGCATAGTTTTACGCACTATTTTTAGGAGGAGTAAATTATGACCTACCGAATGCCCGCCGAATGGGAAACCCATGAACGGACACTTATTGGCTGGCCCTGCCGCCCAGAAACTTGGGGAGATACCTTGACCCAAGGGCGTCTTGAGTTCGCCCAAATCGCCAATACGCTGGTCGAATTTGAACCGGTCACAATGGTTTTTGCTACAAAAGAAGAAGAGGTCGAGGCACGGCCGATTCTTTCAGAAAAAGTCGATCGACTAGTTGTTCCAATGAATGGGTCTTGGTTGCGAGACAATGGCCCGATTTTTGTCCGCAATTCAAAGGGACACCGATTGGCACGCCACTTCACGTTTAATGCCTATGGCGAAAGGCACAAAGAGCGGGACAAAGACGCTCGCTTGGGTAAAACGGTGGCAGAACGATTGGGGTTTGAAGTTACGGCCGTTGATGTTGTGCTTGAAGGTGGGGCTTTTGCAGTAGACGGGTCTGGAACATTAGTCGCGCCAGAAGGCTGTGTCCTCCATCCAACTCGAAATTGGTTTCTAACCAAAGAAGAAGTAACTGAAACCCTCAAAGCAACATTGGGTATCGACAACTTGATTTGGATTCCCCAAGGGTTGGCTGAAGATATGTTGCGGGATGATGAACGTCATTACTATGGCACAGATGGTCATATCGATCTCTTCTTTGCGTTTATTGCGCCTAAAGAATGTCTAATGCTGTCCGTGAAAGAGGATAGTCCCAATTTAGCCCATTTACATGAAGCTCGTGACATTTTGCGGGCGAATGGAATAGTCATCCACGATTTCCCTTATATGTCATCATTTGAGGCCAAAGGAGATCAATACTTCGCCTCCTATCTCAACTATTATGTATGCAATGGCGCAGTCCTCGTTCCCATCGCCGAATCAGAGCCCGATCTAGATCAACAGGCACTACAAACGATTCAATTACATTGGCCGGAGCGTGAAGTCATTGGTATTCCTATGCGAGCAGGACCTATGCAGGGAGGAGCCATTCACTGTTTAACCCAACAGGTTCCAGCGGCTGTTGATGAGGAAGCTGGATTATGAAAATGAACGAATTTAATCAATAATATGATAGTTAATCCCAATAAACTGTTTGCCATCGATTAAAATTGATGATTTGAATAGAGTAAAAAAGGAGAAAATCATTTGAGCAAAGTTGCAATCGTAACTGGAGCTAATCAAGGATTAGGGTTTTCGTTGGTGGAAACGCTTTGTGAACAGCTTGATTCGAGTTGGACAGTTTATCTAACGGCACGCAATGAAGAGCGAGGCAATGCGGCAATTAACAAACTTCAAGAACAGGGTCTGTCTCCAATTTTGCACCTTTTGGATGTTTCTAAAGAAGCAACTGTTCATGCTTTTGCTAACCATATTAAAGAGCAACATGGAGGCATTGATATCCTTATTTCCAATGCAGCAGCTCGCATTTCGCCTGACACTCCTCAATCTGAGCAAGTAGCTCAATTTATCAATACCAACAATCATGGCACCTACCGAATAATCCAAGAATTTATGCCTTTACTGCAAGAAAATGCCCGATTTCTGGTTGTGGCAAGTTCTTTTGGCTCTCTAACACATCTTTCCCCTTCACTCCATGCGTATTTTGATATCGCAACAAATTCATTAGAAAACATTGAAGCTGTGATGGATGAGTATGTGCGCCTTATGGAAACGGGAAAGGCTACGGACCTAGGGTGGCCTGATTGGATCAATATCCCTTCCAAAATTGGTCAAGTAGCCTCAGCCAAAATCATGGCACGCATGATGAATCATGAAGCATCAGAGAAAGGCATTTTAATTAATGCAGTTTGTCCCGGATTAGTGGATACGGCCGCTTCTCGACCGTGGTTCGATGACATGTCATCTGCCCAAAGTCCCAAACAAGCAGCACAGGATGTCGTTTGGCTTGCCACCTTACCTGTAGGAGCAGAATCTCCCTACGGGGAGCTTATTCAGCACAGAAAAATCATTCCTTGGCAATAGCGTAATCAAGAAATTGAGGGTTCAATGAAAATAGTAGAAGACATCATTTGGGGAAGCATTGTTGCTGATGCAGCATCAATGGGATTTCACTGGCTCTATGATCAGAGTCGGATTGCCAAAGCGGGAGGACAGGAACCTGAATTTCACGATCCAGACCCATCTCTCTATGAGCTTAACTTCCAGCAAGATTCTACCTTTGTACACCACGGCAAAAAAGCAGGAGATATCACTCAATATGCTGATCAGCTTCTAGTGATGGTGACGGCTTTGGTCAACGGAGAAGGGCATTTAAATCAAGAAGCATATGAGAAAGAGTTTGCCCATGTCTTTGGACCAGGTGGGCCATATGTGGGTTATATCGATCGGCCGACGGAAGTTGTTTTGTACAATCTCAAAAAGAGGGAACGGGATGCTTATAAAAAGGCAAGAGCATTTGAAGTTGGCTTAACTCAAGAGGAGAAAGGGGTTCTTGAAGATGAGGTCATGGTCAAGTTTAAATTCTATGATGAGACCTTAACCTTAGAAGAAAACTTAGACCTACTAGATCGTTGGATTCACATTAAACAAGAATTTAATCGGGATGTTGAAAAAGATCGAAAACGAATGGCCTACTGTCGAAATATGTTCAGTGTCGTTCTTGAAAGTAAAAGGTATTTGTGCGGTGATGTCGGAGACGATCAATTTCCTGCGATTGCCAAACTTCCACCCGTTATCGCCATCTACCATGAAAGTGACCAGTTTGATGAAATGGTTGAACTCGCCACACGGTTGACCAACAACAATGCAATCTCGGTTAGCTATGCCAAGGTTTATGCCGAAATGCTCCGAACAGCCATCGTGACGAAAAACAAAGATTTAGTGATTGAAGCGGCAAAAAATCATGCCAATTCAGAGATACGTCAAAGTATTGATGCTGCATTGGAGATGATTGATGAGGAGAATACGGCCGTTGCTGAATATTTTGGCACAAGCTGCCATCTCCCCTATGGACTACCGCAAAATATCCATCTCATTGCCAACTGTGATAATTACGTTGACGCTGTTCGAATGAACATCTTAGCTGCGGGAGACAACGCAGGCCGTTCGATCATGATAGGTGCAATTTATGCAGCGCTTTATGGCGTAGGAACGGCAAGCGGTGTCCCCAATGAATGGGTCGAGAAAGTGACAAGACATACTGAAATAGCTCATCTCATTCAAAAGCTATCTAAGTTTTCTTAAAAATTATTCTTCAATAATTTCTGCTCAACATATTTTTAGGTAAATCACAATGCTCAAAGGAGGATGGCATGGAATCAATGGTGTATGAACCAATCGAAATAGACGAGGTTGCACTTCGTGCTTATCGAGTCTCGCGAGTTCGGCAAATGCTTAACGAACGGGACTGTGCTGCTGGCCTGTTTTATGACCCCGTTAACATCCGATACATCACTGATGTGAGTAATATGCAGGTTTATTCACTCCATAATCCGTGTCGCTATGTGTTTATTGCAACGGATGGCCCTGTTGTGTTATTTGATTTTAAAGGATGTGAGCATTTATCTGCCGATATTGAGGTTGTTGATGAAACACGTAATGCTGTGTCTTGGTATCACTTTGTCACAGGACCAAGAGTCGCTGAAAAAGCGGTCGTTTGGGCAGATGAAATTGATGCATTATTAACGCGCTACGGCAGTGGGAATCGGCGGCTTGCAGTTGACCAACTC
>JANQSK010000741.1 GCA_028284105.1 Anaerolineae bacterium | reverse complement strand
CAGTCCCGAGCCTGTTCAGCCGTGAAGGCGCCAGATGCGCCGTAGGCAAAGTTAATGATGTCGGTGGCTATCCAATCAGGTGCATTGGGGAACATTTCATAGATCAACTGCAAACAGTAACCCACCACATAGCTGGCTGCTGCTTCGGACCAAGTGACTAAGATACAGGTGACGGTGAAAACGGATTGCCCTAAAGTGAGTTACCCTGACCTAGCGGGGATTGTTTCAGGCGGTGCGCTTCTCACCAGCGTCAAACAAAAGAATCGCGTTTAAGCGATTGAACCGCATGGAGGTTCAACGAGAGTTCTGGACTAGTTGCAGGTCAGATAGACAACTTGCTTTTTTGTGGATTATGCTGATTGAAATAGGTGAATTTAATTGCTACTATTTTTCCTTGTATTAGGGGAGCTGTTTTAGGAAATAATAAATTGGAAATGGAAGCATTATCATCCAAATTATCATTCCGATCACAAAAATTTTGAATGAGCGTTTTACTTGATCAATATAAAGTGGCGTGATATCTAAGTCATATATTCCTTGGCCTTGTCTTAATGTCCCGAAAATAAAACCAGAGCCAAAAAAAACAGCACCAAGAAAAGGCGAAATCCAAAAGGTTGTAAAGAAACCAAGGGTAATTCCAATTAGGATGCTAGTATAAAGAACAATTCTAGATTTCTTTGTGCTAGTGGTAACTAATTCATGTTCTTTTAGTGATAATAAATATAAGGACTTATTAATGTTTCTATTGGCAATAATTATTGGTGCAATAAAAACTAAATAGATAATAGCGTAAGAAACAATAAGAAAAGTCATAAAAATTTACCTGAAAAATTTGATGCAATCATCTAGCAACAACGATATACAAATATCCCCTTTATCATCATTCACTTAATATATTATTTATTTCATGAATAACATATTACAGCATTCAATTTGACTGAATAGCAACCAATTCGTTTATGAGGAAGGTAGACTGTTGGAAGAAAGATCAGGAATTGTAATTATTTCAGGGGGTGTCCTTTCAAGTTGTTCCCAAGAATTATCAATTCCTTCCGATGACAATGGATGGGTATCTTGCACAACAAGAATATTGTAATAATAGTTACCTGGTGGAAAAGCCTCATTATTAGTTCTAAGATTAAAACAACGCTCTTTTACCCAAACCAAACTGTGTCTTTGTTCTGGCTCATTCACTGACCATAGCCGAACAGCAAACCTTTGATTCTCAGATAATTGCGAACCGTATGTCCATTGCAATGAAAGAGTTTCACTTTCCACCTTAGCAGATGTAACATTCAAAGAGGGGACTGGAACCGTGCTTGTCATTGTAGAATTTGCATCGCTTGTTGTCTCATTTGGACAATCTGGTAAATCTCTATATTGATCTAACTTGAGAGTCGAAGAAGAAATTAAGGCTTCATTGCTAGA
The DNA here is from genome assembly GCA_028284105.1 of Anaerolineae bacterium. GTDB lineage: Bacteria > Chloroflexota > Anaerolineae > Promineifilales > Promineifilaceae > QQUD01. The sequence continues at coordinate 3,408 of JANQSK010000741.1, read as the reverse complement.
TTGAGTATTAACATTCATCACCAAAGTTTGACCTATGCGGTTTGTCGGAGAAATAACGGAGAAACTTGATCTCAGATCCTGGTACAATACTATTATTATGGCAAAAAAGATTCCTCCGATGACGAATGGTGCTCTATAGCTATTCCATATGTATCTTGGTTTGCTTGAATCTTTAGAAAGTAATGAAAATTTACGTTTCGAATGTTCAATCTGCATATATCGAGAAACATTGCCCCATTCGCGGTTTGGGCGTTCGATTTTCAATTGATAGATCAATGATGATAGCTGGCTTCTATCAACAAGATAGTTAATTAATGCCTCAATCTTAGCCCGCTTTACCCCCCCATCTAAATTATCAAAATCAACACTTAAATTAAAACAAAGCCCTTTAATTTCATTAAGAGTAAAATGTTTGTCAATTTGATCTCGTAATTCCCTTAAATAAATAGACATAACGCATACACCCCTTTAAACCAGCACCCGCTTCTATGACAAATCCTCAATATTGAACATTACTGCTATTTATAAAAACAAGTTCATTTCTATATACGCATTCCAAAATTGATGAAAGTGGAGCTTGATGCAACTAAATTTTTTATTCAAAATAAGTTTTTTAGCTTTTGAGGCTATAAAATTTGGTCTTTTTACAATACATCACAAAGACCTCTACTTTATTTTGTTTATATGACAGTTCGATAACAAGCTACTGTTTAGATCAGGCACAGAAACGGCCGTTTTTGAAGTTATTAGTGTAGATCACAAGGGCGAAAATTTCGTTGGTGTTAAGTCTAAGTTGAGAACGAAGTTTAATGCAATGTTTAAGTGTATCATCCTGCTGGCTGTTAAATATTGTATAATGAGTGCAGCGCCGTCCCATTATGGAAAATAAGAGTCTGCTAGGCACCTTATTCCTTTGAGGGGTTGAAACAAAATTTCTTACGCACACGACACCTGGGTCTTCCACCATCTGATGGGTACCTATTTCCTTTGAGGGGTTGAAGCTAGTTCTATTGTTTATACAGTCGCAAAATACTTGAGATAAATATTTAGGCTATAATTGCGTTTGCCATGTCTTCATTCACTTGGTTAGACACAAATGAACAGCAACGCAACCAAATGCTGGACGTCATCAATCTCTTTAAAGACAAAGAGACAAGAGACGAGCTGGGGATTGGTGTGATTCGAGATGCGTTTGCGGACATGTTCTTCCCTGGGACAAGTACCATCCAAACACGCGCCAGATATTTTCTCTTTATTCCTTGGGTTTATCTCAACTTAGAACGAACCTCAGTTCCCTCAGCTAAAATTGCACAACGAGCAAGATGGGATGAAGTGCGGATCATCGAGGCTTTATACAAAAACGGCCAAATAGATGGGCTTATTGGCCGCATTGCACGCTCAAAGCTGAAGACGTTGCCAAGCTCAATCTATTGGCAAGGCCTAGGCGCTTGGGGCATTCGTATGTTCAGTGGCTCGCTTAGCCACTATCATCGCTCATTAGATGGCTTTTATGATGCCAATAAACAAAAGTGGGAATTTCGGTCAGAAAACAAGAGTGATGATGTCGCCTATGAACAGCATCATCGTCTAGCTCATAATTGGGACCCAGAGTTGAAAAAGCTGGGAGAAAAATTTGATGTCAAAGATGCCACATTTGACCTGACCTATGATGAATCAAATTTCTTAAAAGAACGTATTGTTCAAAGCCAACCAGGCACCCTCTTATCGACTTTGATCACAAAAGCAAAATCAATTCCTGAGTCCAATTATCCATGGGAGCATCCCCTATGGCCTGATTTGCCCCCTACTCTCCAAAAGCAACTTATACATGCCAAAAATTTCTCTCTCGTCATCAATTCAGCATCCCTTCTTTATAATTTGATGCTGGCAGAAAAGATCTATGAGATCAATCGGGAAAGTGGCGAAGAAATCATTGAACGATATCGAAACGCTTTGCAAGAGTGGCGTGAAGAGCTCTTTGAAGATGAAGAACAGATTTTAGAATGGGATTGGAAAAATGAATTTTGGGAAACGGTTAGTCTAAGTAATCCAAAAATAAATCCGAGAACAAGAAGCTTTGTAAATCTCTGGTGCGGGCTTGTCTTTGAAAATAAAGATTATGGAATTAGTGATCACGAGATAGCCCGAAACCTAGTAGAAAGAAGGGAGCGGCGCTTAAAAGGAAAACTCTCCCGACTCTCCAACCCACGCTCTTTGGAGTTATGGGGAGGCGCAGCAGGTATTCGTCGACTAAACTACCGCTGGACCGTTACACGAAGAATCCTAAGTGACATCATGGCAGGACTCTACGATGCTTGATCCTCAACAAGACCGACGGCAGCTCTTTGATGCCTTACGCCCACCGGATGGGTACATCTTAGATCAGGCAATTGCTACCACTTTCTCACTCAACCTACTGACCCTCCTAACGGTTCCCCTTGCCTACACGTTTGCAGGCTCTCATACAGATGAGTCCAATGCTTTACCCGATCCCATCATCCTATTACATGGGCTTCGCGAAAATATCGAAAAATTCTCAATCTTCTGCCAAGCGGGTCAAATGGTCGTGCCGAAGGCCAATCAAAGATTGTTTACGTATTTAGAAGATATTGTGTTTGAAGTCGAGACCCCCAGGCCGGGCGGTATTTTTCATCCTAAAGTATGGCTTCTTCGATATTTACCTGAACCATCCAATGAAGATGAATCCCTCATCAAATACCGCTTTCTGTGCGTAACACGCAATCTAACGTTTGACCAATCATGGGACACTATGCTGGTGCTAGACGGTCATGTGACGCCCAATCGAAAATTGGCCTATTCTATCAACCACCCGCTCGGCGATTTTATCGCCTCCCTTCCCGAGATGGCGGTTCGGGGTGTCACAAACACTGCCAAACAATCTGTACAACTGCTTAGTGATGAGGTGCGGCGAGTTAGCTTTGAGCTGCCTTGGTCCGGCATTCAACATGAATATATTCCTCTTGGCTTAAAACGCTCTTCTTTTTCATTCCCTGATTACAGAAAACTACTAGTCGTTTCCCCATTCACCTCAGATAGCTTCCTTGAAAATCTTCAATCTCGACCAAGCAATATTCAGCTTATTTCAAGATGGGAAACCTTAACGACCCTCTCTCATGCCACAATTTCATCACTTGGCACGATTCATTACCTAGACCCTTATGCAGATCCTGATGAAGATTTAGACGAGCAATTGGGACAAGCTGAGGATGATCAAGAAATTCTAGAAGAATCTATAAACGAAGAATTTCAACCACCTACAACGGGATTACATGCCAAGCTGTTTATTGGTGAATACGGCCGTTCAGACGTCGACCTGTATACGGGGTCAGCAAATGCAACAAAAGCTGCGTTTACCAACAATGTGGAATTTCTGGTTAAACTAACCGG
>JANQSK010000723.1 GCA_028284105.1 Anaerolineae bacterium | reverse complement strand
TGATGACCATTGGGGTGCAGACCACTGTATGGACCCAACGGCCGTTCCTGGCGTTTTATTCTCAAGTTATGGGCTTAAAAACTTCCCGAATCCATCGTATCGGGACATGCCCGCAATCGCAATTAATTCTGCGCCTGATTCCAGTAGCTCTACACCACCACCAACATCGAGTGGAAACGAAAGCGAAGAAGTGATCGAAGAAAGGTTAAAGAGTCTTGGATACCTTTAAGAATCGTTTACCCGAAAGACAACAGCTCATTTATGTGTTCTTGGCATTTGCTTTTGCGAGCAATGCGTGGGCGCTGTATGACATCACCCAAGAGTTCCCCGCATGGATATTGCGTCTCTCCATTGGTGAACTGCTGGGGGTTGTCTCACATAGCCTCGTATTCGCATTTTTAGATGCCGTATTTATTTTTCTTATCCTCGTCATATTAAGCGCTATTTTGCCAGCTTCTTGGTTACGCAATCGATTTGTATCCATCGGAACGGCAATTGCGTTTATTACGGGCGTTTGGTTTATCTTCCTGCATCTCAATAACTTGATTAGCCAAAGAAATGTCACCATGATTGCTATCTGGGCGATTTCTTATCTTGCTGTATTGATTGCAACTTATGTGTTTATCCAAAGAAGTGAAAAGGTACATAAGGGCATTGCAGGTTTTATCGAACGATTGGCGCTCCTCGCCGGTATTTATCTGGTCTTAGATATTTTGGGATTTATTGTCATCATCGTTCGAAACATCGGGGGTGTCGCCTAATGCCAAAATTAACACGACGCGACTTCTTGAAAACTTTACCGGCTGTGCCATTTTTTAAATTGGCGTGGGATGGGATGGAAACGGCCGTTTCTAACATTCAAGCTCAAGCCCAGAATAGCGATCAGCCTAATATCTTGTTTATCGTTTTTGATACCCTTTCAGCACGACACGTCACGCTGCATGGGTATGAACGAGACACAACGCCGCACTTTGCGCGGTTTGCTGAAAAAGCGACCGTATATCACAATCATCGTAGCACTGCGAACTTCACATCCTCAGCGACCTCATCCATGTTTACGGGCACGTATCCATGGACCCATCGCGCATTTCATCTTCACGGCACGATTGGCAACGGCATGATTGATAGAAATTTCTTCAGCATGCTGCCCAATGAGTATCACAAAGTGGCCTACACCCACAATTTGTTGGTTGCTTCATTGCTCCATCAGTTTGGAGGTGAGGTTGATAACTTCGTTCAAACACGAGACCTTTGCTTGGCGGATGAGCAATTCGCCGATCGATTCTTTAATCGTGATTACAGTGTCGCTTTTTGGGGTGAAGAAACAGCCCTACGAACGGGTGCGACCTCGCCAGGCACACTCTATCTATCACTGTTTGATCGACTCAATCGTTTCTCTACTAAAAATGAGATTGAAACACGGTTTACAGAAGAGTACCCATTAGGTGTTCCTAGCTTACACAATCTTTTCTTCTTGCTTGAAGACGCCATTGATTGGATCGGCGGAGAGGTTACTGGATTACCACAGCCATTCTTAGGGTATTTCCACCTGTTACCACCACACGAACCGTATACACCGCGAGCTGATTTTTTCGAAATGTTTAAGCAAGATGGATTCCGCCCTGTTGAAAAAGAGCGCCATCCATTTGGTGACAATCACAGTCAAGGTGAGCTCAATCGTGAACGGCGTTTATATGATGAATTTTTAGCATTTACGGATTCAGAATTCGGCCGTTTGATCGATATGTTAGAAGCGAGCGGCATAATGCAAAATACGTATATCGTGCTAACATCAGATCATGGCGAGCTATTTGAACGAGGCATCAGAGGACACGTCACACCCACCTTGTTTGATCCACTCATTCACGTACCGCTAATTATCTCAAAACCTGGACAACAGAGTCGCGAAGATGTGTTTAGTCAAACATCTGCGACTGATCTGCTGCCGACATTACTTTCAATCACCAATCAATCTATTCCTGAATGGGTTGAAGGTCAGGTGCTGCCTAAAATTTCAGACACGCCTGAAGATGATGCACGCATTACGTATGCAATGGAAGCAAAAAGTAATCCGAAGATGGCGCCTCTAAACAAAGTGACGCTTGTCCAAGTTGAAGGCAATAAGAAACTGATTCATTACAAAGGGCATCGCGCTAATAATCCTGAAGGGTTTTATGAACTTTACGATTTGGAAAATGACCCTGAAGAACTGACCAACTTATTTGATGAATCCGATGCAGTTTCTTCGGAACTCAAAGAAAAATTAGACCAAAAATTGAATGAGGTAAACCAACCTTTTATGCGTTAGCTTGAGTGCATAGTGGCTGACAATTGGTGATTAGCAGAACAATAGCTATTCACAAATCATGAACCACGAAGCACTACAAAACTGGAGAATATCATGGATTTTTCATGGGATAAAGAACAACTTGAATTTAAAGACGCAGTCATTAAATTTGCTCAAAATGAGCTGAATAATGGCTTGGAAGAACGCTATGAAAAAGGTGAATTCCCACATGACCTTTGGAAGAAGTGCGCGAATTTTGGGATTTTAGGTTTGTCCTTCCCAGAAGAGTTTGGTGGATCAGGTGATGACATCATGACCACAATGCTCACCATGGAAGGCATGGGATATGGCACCAAAGATAATGGGTTGATTTTTGCGTTAAATGCACAAATGTGGGCAGTTCAGCATCCCATTTTGGCATTTGGTACGGATGAACAAAAGAAAAAATATTTACCCAAATTAATTTGTGGAGAGATGGTAGGCGCTCACGGCATGACTGAACCTGATTCAGGGTCTGATGCTTACAGCTTGCGCTCACGCGCTGTCAAAACAGACGGTGGCTATATCTTAAACGGTAGCAAAATGTTTGTGACCAGCGCCCCAGTTTGTGATATGGCGGTTGTGTTTGCGTCAACAGATCCTGAAAAGGGCGTGGGTGGTATCACCGGCTTCATTATCGAAAAAGGGACGCCTGGTTTCTCCTTGAGTCCTGCGATTCATAAAATGGGTTTACGCACTTCACCTTGGGGTGAGCTCATCATGGAAGATGTGTTTGTGCCAGATGAAAATCGTCTTGGTCCTGAAGGGGCTGGGATGAGTATTTTCAACAGCTCAATGGAGTGGGAACGCTCTTGTATTTTGGCTGGCAACATTGGCGCGATGGAACGTCAATTGAAATCAAGTGTGAAATATGCGCGTCAACGGAAACAGTTTGGGAAACCCATTGGTAAATTCCAATCTGTCTCTAATCGCTTGGCGGATATGAAAGTACGCTTGGAAACAGCTCGCCTCTTGCTATACAAGGTGGCATGGTTGAAGAGCCAAAGAAAACCAGCTGTGATGGAAGCGGCTATGGCGAAGCTCTATTTGAGTGAATGCTTCATTGAAAACAGCATGTCTGCCGTGCGGACATTGGGTGGCTATGGTTACACCACAGAGTATGAAGTGGAACGCGACCTGCGGGACTCTGTTGGGGGTGTGCTCTACTCTGGTACATCTGATATTCAACGACAAATTATTGCTCGTTTGATGGGTTTATAAACTGGGTTGATTGAGGCGCATCTATAGTTTGTTTGTAAGGGTGCGCCTTTATTTTGAAGTAGTAAGAATTTACGAACTCAATTACCCAACTTTGCAAAAAGGCTTATAAGAATGAATGTAAAAACAGCTTTAGAACAATTTATCGTAGACGAAATTATGCTAGCTGACAGCGGCACCAAAATTGATCCAGATGAATCATTAATTTCAAATGGCACATTGGATTCTTTGGGCTTGCTCCGTTTGATCGCTTTTATTGAAGAACAATTTGATATTGAAGTTGAAGATGGCGAGGTTGTTCCTGATAACTTCCAATCTTTAAATGTAATGGATGCATTTTTGGCTGGCAAAACGGCCGTTTAATTTAATAATAAATCGTAAGTCTTAGCTCGTTTTTGCGAACCCAAAGCTTTATAAAGACTTACGATTTTTAGAGAGAATAAAAAAATGAGTAGCGAAGCATTAGGAAACATCGAAACTGTATTAAAAGAATTTATCGCTGAAGAATTTATGTTTGATCGTCCAGCTTCTGATTTGAGCAACGACTTGTCTCTCATTCAAGAAGGGATCATCGATTCATTGGGCATTTTTATGCTCGTTAGCTTTATTGATAATCAATTTGGTGTCAAAGTAGAACCTGAAGACGTTGTTCTAGATAACTTTGAAACCATCAACAAGATCAAAGATTTAATCACAGCGCGCCAATAAACAGGGTGTGGGTTTTAACAAGTAGTTAGTTGAAAACGCCATTTGTCATATTGGTGATATCAGTGATATTGAAAGCAATAAACCCATATCACCAATACACGAATAACCTAATTACATACAACCCATTCCCTTCTGTAAAACCCTCAACTTACCACACACCTGTAACAACCGGAGATTAACCATGGCCTACTTACTGCCACATTTACTCACTGAAAGTGCTGAACGTTTTCCTGATAAGGATGCTATCCGTTTTCAGGGTGACGCCATGACGTATGCAGAACTTGATCAACAAACCAACCAAATAGCGTGTGCTTTACAAATGGCGGGCGTTAAACGAGGTGATCGAGTTGGTATCTATGTTCACAAATCATTACAAACCGTCATGTCTGTTTTTGGCATTATGAAAGCGGGTGGCGTCTATGTGCCATTAGACCCGAATGCACCAGCCAAGCGTCATGCTTACATCTCACGCAATTGTGATATCAAAGTCGTCGTTACAGCCGCGAATAAGATGAAGGTTTTGCCTGAGTTTTATGAAGAAGGCACGCCGATTGAGACGATTATTATGCTTGATAGTGAAGCATATGATGAGATCAAACTGCCAGCCAATGCTTCAGTGGTGAGCTGGGAAGCAGTGCAACAGCACCCCACATCTCCAATCGATGACCCCGGCACCATTGAAACGGATCTCGCCTATATTCTTTACACTTCCGGTTCAACAGGTACTCCAAAAGGGGTAATGATTGCGCACAAGACGATTTTTACCTTTGTGAACTGGTGCGTTGAGCGCTTTAGCATGACGGAGGCAGATCGCTGTACCAGTCATGCACCCATCCACTTCGACCTTTCAACTTTTGATATGTACGCCACAATCAAGGCGGGTGGCACGGTTGTGTTGATTCCAGAGAAACTCTCTGTATTCCCAACCCAATTGGTGAAGCTGCTTCAAGATGAAGAGATCACGATGACCTACATGGTGCCATCGATTCTTTCGATGATGGTCAACTACGGCAAGATCAGTAAATATGATTTATCAAAATTGCGGTCGATCTTGTTTGCTGGGGAAGTGTTCCCAATCAAATATTTACGCAAATTGGTCGAAGCTATTCCACATGTTGATTATTTCAACCTTTATGGCCCAACCGAAACGAATGTTTGCACCTACTATGAGGTACAAGAAAAAGATTTAGCTGAAGATATCGATTATCCCGTCCCCATTGGCAAGGCTTGTGAAAATATGGAAGTGTTTGCCGTGGATAAGGATAACAACATTGTGACCGAACCCGGTGTTGAAGGTGAACTATGGGCCCGTGGTCACTGTGTCGCTCAAGGTTATTGGGCTGACCCTGAAAAGACAGCCAAAGGGTTTGTTCGTAATGAGCATAATCCGAACTATTTTGAGATGGCTTATAAAACGGGCGATATTGTCGTTCTCGATGAAGACGGCATTAACTATCGCTATGTGGGTCGTCGTGACCATATGGTTAAAAGCCGTGGCTACCGCATTGAGCTAGGTGAAATTGAATCAGCACTTTATGGTCATAGCAGCATCAAAGAAACGGCCGTTGTTGCCATCCCCGATGACATTGTCGGCAATCGCATTAAAGCCTTTGTGGTCTTCAACGAAGGGGTCAATGGCATTGATGCCAAAGCCTTACAAACCCACGTTGGGTCACGTTTGCCACACTATATGGTTCCCGAAAAAATCGAAATTTGGGACGAGGAACTACCAAAAACCTCAACAGGCAAAATCAATCGACCCCATTTGGTGGCACTGTAGTTAGACATCTTAGCTGGATAATTGGGGATTGGAGATTGGAGATTGGGTTTTTCCTAATCCCTAATCCCCAATCCCCAATCCCTTTTTTATAAATGATTGCCGAAACCGAACCTGTTATCCAAACCGATCCCACCGCATCTGAGTCTAACCTAACGAAGCTCCAGTTTTTATATTGGATCTCACAAGTCATGCGCCCCGATGCGGCGTTTTTGAACACCTTAATCATTTTTGATTTACCGGGTGCAGTTGACCCTTCATGTTTTGAATTGGCGTTTAAGACGGTTGTGAATCACAGTGATTCATTGCGTACCGTGATTATAGAAAAAGACGGAACGCCTTATCGTCAAATTTTAGACGAACCTCCAGCTGCTTTAGAGCAATTGGATCTATCAGATGAGGCTGAGCCTTTAGCAGCGTTTGAAACGTGGTTGGCTGAACGGGCAACACGGCCGTTTACCATCACAGAAGCCCTCTATGACACCGTTCTCGTTAAACTCAGTGAGTCTCATTACCGATGGTATATCAATCAGCACCACATCATTGCTGATGCCCAAGCCTTTTTCGCCACATTTGATTATTTGAAACAGGCGTATGAAACGGCCGTTTCTGGCCAGCATGACATCTACTTAGAGATGCCTTCTTATCAAACCTACGTCGATTATGAACTCAATTTTCGGCAGTCTAGACGGTATGAAAAAGCGGGGCAATATTGGGATAAAAAATTAAATCCCGGTCCAAACCCTGTTCGGTTTAACGGTGTCGCACCAGCTAAAAGTGGCGCAAGCGTTACTCAACTTTCTGTTGATCTTGGGATTGAGCGCTCTAAGAAATTGAGTGAAGCGGCGCTTGGCAAAAATGTTTTTACGCTCAACGAAGAGCTTTCAA
>JANQSK010000722.1 GCA_028284105.1 Anaerolineae bacterium | reverse complement strand
TGTTAGAGCAGCCCTGTGCTACGCTTGAAGCATGCACCAAAGTGCGAAATGCAACCGGTATGGCCATGAAGATTGATGAAAATGGCCACGATATTGAGTCGCTCCTGAAAGCACATGATTTAGGCTGTATGGATGTTGTGGCTTTAAAATTATCAAAATTTGGTGGCGTTTCAGCAATTCGAAAAGCACGTGATCTGTGTACCGAACTGGGTGTCATGATGGTGATTGAAGATACGTGGGGCTCTGATATTACAACGGCTGCGCTATCCCATTTAGCTGTTTCTACCGATCCAAAGTATGTACTAAACGCTTGCGACCTATCAGGGTATGTCTCACCACACATAGCATCTGATGGACCACGACGAGAAAATGGAAGTTTACGGCCGACTACCCGCCCAGGCTTAGGAATCAACCCTGATAGAGATATTTTAGGGTCACCAATCCTTTCAATTCACTGAGTCTTTCTATTTGAAGGAAAGTAGACGACCGCTTATGTTCTTTTCTTACATCTGAAGCCTTGAAATGAGTCCACTCTTAGCCAATCTGTAAACGGTAAGAAAAGTTACACACCCTCTCAACCTTTTTAAAGATAATGCTGACCGAAAAATAAAATACACCCAAGTCCTTCGTCAAAAGTTACCAGGGTGTATTTTGTTGCCAACAACCTTTGGGAAGGTTGCTGTCGCGTATGTATTATTCCACACGCGACGTGCAAAAACCAGAAGAAAACTTCCTAACAATCACCTTTATATTGGAGTAATTTTATGAAACCAATCAATCATGCTATGTCACGTCGTCACTTTTTGCGTATCAGTTTAATGAGTGGTGGCGGGCTTGTTTTAGCCGCATGCGGCGCAAACCCAGTTTCGACACCTGAAGAAAGCGTCGCTTTAACTGAATCAACTGATAATGAGGTTGATGAAAATCCAAATCAAGGGTCAGTCTTAATCGGTGATGTACTCGACCACGCATTAACAAGCGACGAATGGGCAGGCTCTTTCGGATTTGTCCTGTTCCGATTACATGAAGGGCGAGTCGACGGCGAGCCTGTTTACTACATTCGTACAGATGCTTCAGACCCCGACTACGCGCGAGCAAATGGACTCGTTTCAGTTCCATTACTTGCCAATGGGGCTGAAATCGCTTCATCAATTTATCACTTTACAAATAGCGAACAATTATCCGTTTTAAGTTCTGCCCCACATCACGAAAATTTTGCCTCATTATTCCATGTCAAAAATGTGACCCTCAATGATGAGTCGCTCATTTTAGAATCCGCAGAGGCGATTGAACAAGCTATGGCTGACGGGAATGCAACGGTTGAGGAAACCAATATTTTTGTCAATCATCCAGTCGTACAATGGCCAGGTGGCTCCCTTTCAGTTGACACAGAACAAGATTCATATTTAGGAACGGGGCAATTATTAGAGCCCATCAACCTAGATGAAATGACAGTTAAGTTTAAACTTCATGAATGTTTCCCAAGTAGCCGATATATCGTAACTGACACATCAGCAGCACCAATGGCGCCAATGATGAGTATTTCAGCATCGCCACCAACTCAATCCCTTGTTGAAAATGAAGGGACCGATGAAATTTGGGTTTTTGCCAATGGGATTGAAGGAAGCGGTGTCATGGGATTCCAGCCCGCAATTTTTGATAATCAAGCTGGCTCTCCAACATGGAGCCCTTTCTGGGATCACTTTACAGTGAGCTGGAACAATGAAGAAGATGCACGGGTACTCACTCGATCAAACGAAATCCGAGACTTAATTGAATCTGGAGAATTAACCTTATTCAACGGTGTTCCAGATAGCCATCCAAATGGCTTTGTAGTGAACTGTCCAGTCCCTGTCATCGCCGCCAACCAATTTAGTGCAGAAGGATAATATAATGACCACTAAATTTAACACCCATATTAAACTTATCTTTTTGTTATTGGTTACGATTGCTATAGTGGCCTGCGGGGGTGGAGAACCTCCATCTCCTCCCAGCATTGATCTATCATTTCAGGGAAGTGATGATTTCCAATTTACACCACCAGATGTTACTGTTGAAGCAGGATCAATAGTGAATGTCACATTTGAAAACAGCGGTGTTTTAGAGCATAGTTGGGTATTGGTTTCAGATCGTGTCAATGTTGAGGAAGCAACCGAGGAAGATGCTTTAGGTGGTGCTTCAACGGGTATCATCCCGACTGGAGAGACAAGCACAATTTCATTTTCAGCTCCACCAGCAGGAACCTATCAAATTGTTTGTGCTGTACCCGGTCATGCCGTTGGCGGTATGGTTGGCACATTTACTGTTACGGAAGGTAATTAAGTGAAACGAAATTAGATTGTTGAAAACCTGAAATTTAAAATTTCTTTTTCAAGATACTTCTAAATTTTCAAATAAAAAAGGGAGGAATTAGCAAACTAAACTAATTCCTCCGTACATAAATATTTATAGCCAGATTGGTTCGAAGAACCTCAATGTAATCAAGAAAACGCTAATTCCAGCTAAACAAATAATCAAGAACACATGGTATGCCTTGCCCCAACTTGAGGCATCATTCCATGAACGAACGAGCAAGGCTATTGCGCCAATTGCGAGTAATACAATAAGCGGTACTAGGAAGAACAAAGGTCTTGTATTCCCAGGAAATGCGCCGTAGGTTAGCATCGCATTGCTCGCCTCAGGACCTAAAATCATTTGTCCAGCAATAAAGACGAATCCACCTATAAAAATCACAACCAGCAGGCCAACAATCAAAACCAAAATACGACTGAACAAGCGTGCTTGTGAATGATTCAATGGCCCTTTTTCCACCTGTCGCAATCTACGAATGATATATGCACCAGGCCAAAGGACGACACCTGTTAACAAACCTAGTCCCATCAACACCAATAATCCAAATTGGATGGCAGTATTCGTATCCAAATTGGCGATTTTAAGGAAGATAGGAATTTGAATGGCATCTTCTGAAATGACCGCTGTGAATTCAGCATTATCAATACACGATGTATTTGGTGCATTGGTTGGTTCATTTAGAAAATCGTCAACGACGCGTGCACCACAGGGAATACCACCAAAGGCGACACCATGGCTGGCGACTGAATCTACATAATTAAAGCTGTTAGGCAAGGTTTCAGCTGCAGCCGCTGCAAATGAAGGGGGCGTAATGGGATCAAATTGTCCTGACAGTAACAAGACTGGCTTATCACTTTGTACGGGCTCAGAGATGCTTCGTGGCAATGGTTCAACATCCCAAACACCACACCCCTCAATTAACTGCTCAAGATCTGATTCCACAGATTCTAAGATAAACGGCCGTACACCGGTTAAATCCAAATCATCACTTGTGAAGTCGCTATATTCTGCACAAAAGACCGAAAAATACATCCCATCTGCAATGGTCCGATCAAATGCAAACAACGGATATATGTTTTGCAAAAACAGATAATTGCCGGCTTCAAGATCAGACACTAAGCGAGGGAAGATCGCATAAAAGTCAGCGAGGTAAAAAAGCTGGAAGATGATGCTCCGCATCGAACTCCCATCAATCTGCACCACCACTGATTGGCCCGTTTCATCATCTCGAATACGAAACTCAGCTGGATTTTCGTTTAGCTCGGCATAAACGGCCGTTAATCGCTGTTCCAAATTAGGATACAACTCACGACATGTGGCATCCTGTTCACAAAATCCAAAATATTCATCATAGGCTCGGTTTTCAGATTGAGGCACTGCTGCTGCAAAGTTTGTTTGTGTCGGCACAACCGAATCAAGCACAACAGAACGAAGCATTGGTGGATCAAGGCGTAGCAAGTGGAGGCCTAAAAGCGTGCCATAGGATACGCCATAGAAATTGTATTCATCATACCCGAGTGCTTCTCGAATAAAATCAACATCCTTCGCATTTTCAACACTATCGAATGCAGAGAGATTGATGCTCTCTTCATTGAGAAGTCGTTCATAACAGGCTACGAACTTTTCATCTGATAATTGCTCAATGGCGTCTTCATCTCGCATGCCAAAAATCTCTATGCGACTGTCCCAAAGTTCTTCACAAAGCAAGTCTGGTTCGGCATAGAGCGTGCCGCGTTGATTAAAAATGACAATATCACGATTATTGGCAACGGGAGTTGAAGGTGCTGTAATTCCAAAAATACCAAATGCATCACCTCCTGGACCACCTTGAGCCATAAACAAT
>JANQSK010000715.1 GCA_028284105.1 Anaerolineae bacterium | reverse complement strand
GCCAATATGGGTGCCATGAAGTCAGACATGGGCGGAGCCGCGGCCGTTTTAGGTACGATGAAGGCAGCAGCCATGCTCGACATACCGCTCCGATTTATTGGCATTACCCCAGCCACCGAAAATATGCCCGATGCCAATGCCTACCGCCCAGCAGATGTCATTACGGCCAGCAATGGTGTCACCATCGAAATTATTAGCACGGATGCTGAAGGGCGTATGATTTTGGCAGACGGGCTTGTGTACGCCAAAAGTTACAATCCTGATGCAGTGATTGATTTGGCAACCTTAACAGGCTCTGCTGTGGTCGCCTTAGGGTCAGACATGGCGGCCAGCCTTTTCAGCACAGACGATTCATTGAGAGATAAGCTTGTAACAGCTGGAAATAGCACCCGTGAACGTGTTTGGCCTATGCCGCTTTGGGATGATTATCTTGAAGCGATTAAAACAGATGTGGCTGATATCAAAAACAGCGGTGGTCGATTTGGTGGTGTCGCCACTTCAGCTATGTTCCTCAAGCAGTTTACTGATTACAACTGGGCACATTTGGATATCGCAGGCATGGCTTTATCGGCAAAAGGGAATGCTTATACCCCTAAAGGGGGTACAGGCTATGGCGTACGTTTATTAACAGATATGCTCATTAATTGGAAGTAAAAAGAAGAAAGACGGAGGAAGCATGGAGTTTTCACACGCAATCGAACAATTAACGCTCAATGCGGAAAAAATAAAAGGAATGGTTGCTGAGCTATCTGATGATCAAGCTAAATGGAAACCAGATGCGAAAAGTTGGTCTGTTTTGGAAACTATTACGCATCTCCATGATGAAGAGATTGAGGATTTTCGAGTTCGGTTTGATTTGTTATTGCATCAACCTGAAGCAGACTGGCCCCCCATTGATCCAGATGGCTGGGTGACTTCCCGAAATTACAATGAAAGAAGCCTAGCCGATTCACTCAAGGGTTATTTGGATGAACGTCAAAAGTCCCTTGAATGGCTACACGGTTTGAATGAGCCGAATTTAGAACAAGGAAAAGAAGCACCTTGGGGTGTGATGCATGCTGGTGATATGTTGGCGGCTTGGGTTGCTCATGATTTGCTTCATATGCGGCAGCTTGTTGAGCTTTTTTATGCGTATGAATCGGAACAATTACGGCCGTATACACCGAGATATGCCGGTGAATGGTAGTCATTTGAGGGATGTAACCTAATTTTCACCCTTGTAGAGCACCAGTCTCTTGCATATCAATGCAAACCGCTTTTATAATTTCTACAACCATTGGCTAAAAATAGGAGATAAACATGTCTGTCCCGGTCCCTCCCCTTACCTTAGGTGTCGAAGAAGAATATCAAATCATCGATCCTGAAACTCGAAACTTACACGCATACATCACTGAACTCCTTAAAAAAGATGAAGAACGTGGTGAGCTCAAATTAGATCTTAAACCTGAGTTCATGCAATCTCAAGTTGAAGTTGGCAGCCACGTTTGTCGCAACATCAAGGAAGTTAAAGCAGAAGTTATTCGACTAAGGCGTGCCGTTTGTGAAATGGCTGAAAAGAGCGGTGTACGCATTGCGGCTGCTTCAACCCATCCTTTTGCCCGATGGGATGAACAGCATATAACAGAAGGTACACGCTATAAAGAGATGCTTGATGATATGCAAGGGGTTGCCAATCGACTGCTTATTTTTGGCATGCATGTTCATGTTGGTTTTGGCAGTGATCCAGCTTCTAAAAACATGATGATTGAAATCATGAATCAAGCCCGCTACTTCATCCCTCATCTTCTGGCACTTTCTACTAGCTCTCCATTTTGGCACGGCCGTATCACGGGCCTCAAATCATATCGCAGCGTTGTCTTTGAATCATTGCCACGCACCGGTATTCCCCATTCCTTTATTTCATGGGATGAGTACAAAAACTATGAAAAGACATTAGGCATTGTGGGAGCCTTCGGTAAACAAGATACCAACGCCAAAATTTGGTGGGACATCCGCCCGCACCCCGTTTTTGATACCCTCGAATTCAGAATTACAGATATTTGTACCAAAGTGGACGAAGCCGTCTGTATTGCAGCCCTCTTCCAAGCTATCTGTGCTAAGCTTATTAAACTACGTCGCCAAAATATGTCGTGGCGAAATTATCGGCATATGCACATCTCAGAAAATAAATGGCGTGCTGTAAGATATGGTATTAAAGGGGAAATGATTGACTTTGGGATTCAAGAATCAGTCCCCTTCCACTTTTTAATGGAAGAGTTGCTAGAACTCCTTGACGATGTCCTTGATGATTTAGGAACCCGCAAAGAGGTTGAATACGCAAGAACAATCCTCAAAGAAGGCACCAGCGCAGATCGCCAAATAGCCGTCTACAACGCAAACGGAGGCAAAGACAATCATGAAAAAGCCCTCCATGCGGTCGTTGATCACCTCATCGAAGAAACAAAAATGGGATTATAAAATTTTATGGATTTAAGCGGCCAAACATTAGGAAAATACGAGCTAATCCGTCGCCTCGGCAAAGGAGGCATGGCCGAAGTTTACCTTGCCAATCAACCCACAATCGAACGCCAAGTCGCCATTAAAGTTCTTCATCGCCACCTCGCTGAAAATGAAGACTTTATTTTGCGCTTTAAGCGTGAAGCTCGTAGTTTAGGCCAGCTTCAACATCCTAATATTGTTAATATTTACGACTTTGATTCCCATAATGATGTGTACTATATGGTGATGGACTACATTGCTGGTCCCACTTTACGTTCATATCTTGATGATAAAAAAATCCTCCCTAATGAAGAATCATTAAAAATTACCGCCCAGCTTGTTGAAGGGCTTGCTTATGCCCATCAAAAAGGGGCTGTGCATCGTGACATTAAACCGGCCAATGTGATGTTTACAGATGACTCACTTCAGCAAGCGGTTATTACAGATTTTGGCATCACACGTTTAATGAATGATCAAACGATCACCCTCGAAGGCTCTATGGTGGGCACGCCCGCCTATATGAGTCCAGAAGCGGTGATTGGTGAGCGGGTTGATGGCCGAGCTGATATTTACAGCATGGGTGTCATTCTATATGAAATGGTCACAGGTCGAACCCCATATGAAGGAGCAACGCCACTCTCTTTAGTGGTGAAGCAAGTTCATGAGCCGCTTCCTTCGCCACTCGAATTTATGCCTGATTTGGCAACACCGATGGTGGAGCTCATCGAAAAGGCGCTGTCAAAAGATTTAAACGGCCGTTTTCAAACCGCCTCTGAGTTTTTACAAGCCATACAACAAACACAAGATCAGCTCAACTTGCCTATCATTGGGGCAACAATGGCTCGCACCACGATGCCAGCCATGCCTAAAATCGAACAACCTCCTGAGCCTCAAGAGGTTGATGAGCCGACCAAAGTCGCCCCACCTAAGCCCGAACCAACTGGCTTTGATTTTAAAAAAGCAGCCCCATTTATCGGGGGTGGACTTGTCATCCTACTGATTATTGCGGGGATCCTTTTAAGTCGGGGCAATAATAATGGTCAAGTTGCTGATGATCCGACAGCAACGGCCGTTGCCGAGGTCGTCGATCCCACACCTGCGGATGAGGACCCAGTCCCTGTTCCTGAAGAAGCCACACCGGTAGAAGCAGAAAATGACAATCCAACACCACCACCTACTGAAGAGCCACCGCCGCCAACACCCATTCCACCAACGCCAGAACCTGAAAGAATTCCACCTATTGAACAAGGGCGAACGGGTATTGGGCAACTCCTTTCCTCTGAAGTTGGCGTGATTGATGGTGTTTATGTTGAAATCGGCCGTGTCCCTCAACCTCCGCCTGGATTCCAGTATCAACTCTCATTTATTGATGATGCAGGTGAGGTGCAGAATGTGGGGCCAGTAACCGTTGAGGGGCAGCAAATTCTGTTTGAAGAAGCGGGAAATGGCACGCAATTTGGTTTATTATGTGACTTGCTGATTACTCAAGAACCTGAATCAGGGATTGATGTCAGCAATTTAGGTGACATCATTTTTAGCGGCACGATGTCACCCGAAATTAAGGCCAGTTTGCAAGAACTGCTTGAAGCAGACAACGGCCGTTTACCCAATCTCTTTTCCCAAACTGCAACAGCTCAACAGCATTATCAATTCTCGCTGGATTCCTTATCCTCTGGCAATTTTGATGAAGCAAAGCGCCATATGGAACATGTCATCAACATCCTCGATGGAGAGAGCGGTGAAACATTTGGCGACCTTAATCTAGATGGGCAAACACAAAATCCTGGAGATGGAGTTGGGGTACGCGTCTATTTAGAAGAGACATTAGCTCTAATCGAAGCAATCAAAGCAGTAGAGCCTGTCACGCTTGAACGTCAAACGATGAGCGATCAAGCGATAACTGCCGTTTCAGAAACCTTAAACACCGTTAATACTGCGATTCAACGGGCTGCGGCCATTACGGCAACGGATACACCAGAAGAAGCATCGCCCATTTATGATGAAGTGACCGTTTTGCTCGGTGAACTCGATATAGAAAATAGGGCTGCTTATAATCGCACCTTGAGTCTTGCTACGATTCCGGTAAGTACAACACTTTCAGATTTACCCGAGCCTGACCCAATTGTGGGCATCAGACCTAGCCAGTTTGGCGTTTTCGAGGTTTTTAATGGTCCTGATACTCTTGCTTCTGAGTTCCGTTTACGTGTTGAGCAAATTACACCTTTGGAAGAAGGGCAAATCATTCAAGCCTGGCTTCAAAATCGAAATGGTGGCAACACCTTGCCATTAGGCACCATTGAACTCGTACAAAATCGAGGTCAGCTTTCAGGAAGTGCCAGCGGCAATATTCTGGAATCATTCGATGAGGTCCTTGTAACAATTGAAACAGCCGGCAATAATGCAAACAGCCCATCGGGAGCGATACTTTTACAAGGCCCTAACAATACCCCAACATCAGACTTACTCCTTGGACTTCATGCTTCACAATTTGGAGATGGCAAAGGCGCTATCTTTGGGCTTGAGGAACAGCTTGCTTTGGCCATTCAGCACTTTGGCTTTGCTCAAGCTGAGCTTGACGCAGGCAATTTAGCTGGTGTGAAAGTCCACTTCGAGCATGTCATTAACATCCTAGACGGCCGTTCCGGAGAAATCTTTGGCGATTTAAACGGCGATGGTCAAACTCAGAATCCGGGGGATGACATTGGGGTTCGCGTCTATTTTGAGCAAATTCAAGCAGCATTGGCTGATTCGGACCCGCGATCTCGAAATCAAGAATTCACCCTGAATCAGCTAAGCGCTATGCTTCAAAACAACCTAGCAGAGTTAAGCACAGCTATTGAGCAAGGAAATAAGGTGTTTGCTTCGGATACGATCGAAGAAGCTGAGCCATTTATTGATACCGTAGGCGTTCAATTTGATAGTTTGCAAAACGGCCGTGATTTAGATGGCAACGATACAATTGAGCCATTACAAAACGAAGGCGGAATTCAACTCCTCAAAGACACGTTGACAAGGCTTATCGAAGTGCCACTCTCATTAGATGAATAATTGACCACGTAAATAGAAGTATCCATGAAAAAAATCAAACAATTACCCTCATTACTCAGCGACGCCCTTTCACTAGAAAATGTCAATCTACTTGCAAGGGCATTAGACCTCGATCCAGATGATGATTTTGGTCCCAACGACAACAAAAGCACTCGCCTACAAAAAATCCATCAATTCGCAAAACAACGGGTATTTCTATTCAACTATCTCATAGAATCTCACAATGTAGCTTCTCACCTCCCCATTGCCGATTACATTCATCTGCTTATGCTCATGTATCCCGTGTTTGAAACAGACGAAATTACGAAGCGGTTTATTGAGATTTATGCGGATGAGAATGGCCTGTATACCGTAACGAACAAAGAAACTCAAGCTCGCATGCTGCAAGAGCATTACAAAAAGACCAATGACGAAAATGCATTTTTTGATTTCATCGCTGAACGTCTGCCCCAAATTCGCGACTATCCATTTTTGCATCCATCACACCAATCAGAAATCCCCCTACCTACGCCCCCAACGCAAACCAACCGCCCCCCAAAAGAAGAAACTATCTATGTTGATTTTGACATCAATATTAACCCCGCTGACGTAGAGAATGTCTATCAAGTAACGGCCGTTTCTGACGCTGGTCAAACTCAAAACATCAGCCGTCAAAGTTTGCCCAACAATGAAAGTTTCCAAGACAGCCTTACCATGCTTCAAAGCCTTTTTGTGGACGAAGAGAGCGTTAAAAAGCTAGGTGAAATGATTCATGACTTTCTCTTTCCACCAGAGGTCACACGGCTCTTTACCAAAGTCAAAGCACAAAACGAAAATGTCAGAATTCGGATCAACATTTATGGGGAATCTTTAGAGCTTCACCAAATTCCATGGGAATATTGCCGCTTTGACGAAGAGTATTTTGCAACTGATTTGAGCACACCAATCGTTCGCTTTATTCCAACTTTCCAAGAAGCAGCCTCTCTACATACACCAGAGCAAATGCGCGTTTTAGTTGCCCTATCTTCACCCGCAGATCAGAGTCCAATCAATCTTGAAAAAGAGTCAGCACGTATTCAAAAAGCGCTGGCCCCTCTAGAAAGAAATGGCAAAATCGACCTAAAAATTCAAGAACATATGACGAATGATGATCTCATTGATGAGTTCATGGATTTCCAGCCGCACATCTTTCACTTTGTAGGGCATGGTGGCACAAAAGAGAATGGTGAAGGGTTTATTTTGCTAGAAGATTGGGAGGGCAACGCTGCTGAATTTGACGCTGAAGATATGATGACGCTTGTCAAAACCACCAATGGGGCTACAAAACTTATTATTTTTGCGGCCTGTGAATCTGGGGTAGCGGGTGCAGGTGCAGAAGGTGCTAAAAATGGTGGATTTATGGGCATGGGTCCTCGCATCCTAAAAGAGGTACCCGCCGTAATCGCCATGCAGTATGTCGTGCCTCAAGAGACTGCCTTTGACTTCACCAAAAACATGTACGCAGCGTTGGCAAAAGGGGAACCACTCGATAGGGCTGTCACTCGCTCACGCATTCGCGTTTTCCTCAAAGGGAAAGACAAGGTATTTTGGGGGACCCCAGTTCTTTTCATGCGTTCCCCAGACGGTAAAATTTGGTAATGGACACTATTACCCTCAGCCGTTCAAAAATAACTGATTTTTTGAATTGCCAACGCCGCTTCCAACTGCGTTATCTAGACCAAGTCACTTGGCCCTCGCTGCCTATGTCTGAATCTGTAGAAACGGCCGTTTCTCGGGGTAATCGCTTCCACCAGCTCATCGAACAATCCTTAAATCAGCTCCCTATAGCAACGCGTGATCCTCATATTCGAAAATGGTGGGCACAATTTGAGAAGTTTGCGCCAACGTTACCAAAAGGCGAAAAGCTCATCGAAACCACGATGACGATCCCGTTAACGTTGCCAACGCCAACGGAACGCACCTATTTGCTAAACGGCCGTTTTGACCTACTCATCATTGGGGAAAATGAGGGTGAGCCATTTGTACACATCTTTGATTGGAAAACGGGCAAACCAAGACCTGAAATAGAGCTTCGGCAAGATTGGCAAACCAAATTGTATTGCTCCATGCTTGCTGAAGGCGGCAGTGCGTTACTTCCCGATAAAAGGGACCTTTCACCTGCAAATATCCAATTTACGTATTGGTATGTGGACGAACCAGACCAACCGCGCACGATTCAGTACAATCAGGTTACCCACGATGAAAATTGGACTGACATTCAACACATCGCCCAACAAATCGACCAGCTCGATGATGCTCAAATCTGGCCTCTAACG
>JANQSK010000675.1 GCA_028284105.1 Anaerolineae bacterium | reverse complement strand
AAATAGATGTCATTCGTGATTGGCCAAATGCGCCCCAATCCGTTGACAATATGGTACTTTATCAAGAGCAAAATGCACCATTAACACCTGCCATTCAATCAATCGTCAATCAATCTCTAAAGCCTCAAAACTTGCAACAGGCATTTGACCAAGTGTGTGGTGATTTATGGGTTTATTTTATTCGGACACATGTGCAATGTTTACGAAAAAAGCATTGGTCGGCGCGTCATGACTTCAATTTCATCATCGTAGGCAATTTACTAGCGCTATGCCGCATCGAAGCTGGCAAAGTAGATCGATGGCGAGGGTCTAATGCGGCAGCCGATATTGAACGTGATTTATCTTCAGACCGTTTACAACAGCTTGAAGTGGCGAAACCGGGGCCTTCTTTGGAAGAATTGCAAGTGGCACTCCATGATACGGCCGTTTTAACCCAATCAATCTGCAAATCAATTGCCTCCCAACATGGTTGGTCATGGCCAGAAAATTTAGCAATTCGCGTCATCGAGATGCTTTGACAAGAAACGGCCGTTATGAGAGAATCCAACCCTCAAAAATGCCCCTGTAGCTCAGAGGATAGAGCGTCGGCCTCCGAAGCCGGAAGCCCTGGTTCGAGTCCAGGCAGGGGCACCTTACACAAATAGAAAAAAAAAGAGGTTACCGATATTGGTAACCTCTTTTGCTATCTGCTAGATAGCGGTTCAGGTGGGAAAGAAGGGAAAAATAATACCAATTAGTATTAATGAAATAAATTTTAAAAGTCATTTCTCCAGAGATAAATCCTACCTTAGTCACCTAGAGCTCTTTCAATTTGTCAAAAAAATATCCAGGTTTCCATTTATAAGTTAGCAGGATCGAAAAGTGCCCTCCATTTATTTGATGGAAGGCACCTTTCAACCCTTAGTTATTTCTCAAATGAGAATAGAAAATAAAGTTAACGACGCAGTGGTGTAAATCCAGACCCTAACGCATCATGGCTCACACCAACGGTCACAAATGCTTGACTATCAGTTTGCGCAATGACATGTTTAATATCATCCACTTGTGTTCGTAAAACGGTGCACATCACAAGATAATGCTTTTGGTTCTGGTATCCGCCTGTAATTTCCCAATAGCTTGCTCCCCGCTCAAGCGAAAACTGAATCGCTGAAACAAGCTCTTGAGGTTTATCGGTCACAATCGAAATGGTGCGAATGCGACTTGCCCCTTCCATCGCATAATCTGAGGCAATGCCATACAAAAACAGCATCAAGAAGCCATAAAGCGGCATTTCCCAGCCAAACACAAGCGCACTCAGCATGATGATGACACCATCCGTGTAAAAATAAACCTGACTCAGCGGCTTGCCTGTCTTTTTCTGAATGATGCGGCCAATTACGCCAGTACCACCCATCGTACCGCCGGCCTTAAAAATCAAGCCGCCCCCAAAGCCACCAACAATAGCTGTATAAATCGCACTCAACAACAAATTGTCTGTCACTGGAAATTGGCCATAGATTTGAGGCAAGAATCCAGTAAAGAAATCGGTCATAATGGCAAATAATGTTGAGGCAAACAACGTCTTACCTAAAAATTGCCAGCGACCTAGATAGAAAAAGCCTATTAGCAATAAAGGTAAATTTAAAAACCAATAGGTCAACCCAACGGGAAGATCGATAAAATGATTGGCTATAATGGCTGTTCCTGTCACTCCACCTGCATTCAAGTTGTGGGGCAGTTGGAATGTCACAAAGCCAATGGACACCATCAACACACCGACAGATAGGATGAAAATGCGCTGTGCTTCATGAGCTATTTTTTCTTTATTAATGGATAAGCGCTTACGAGACGCAGTAATGGATTTAAATGATAATAATGCCACGATTAACTCCCAATAATTGCTGGTAATCCTGTTTACCAACGCGTTTCTAATCGCGAGAACTATATCGATTTGACGTGTAAATTGTGGCGATAAAGATGTTTAAATGGCGTGTCAAAATTGACAATTCTGTGTCAAAGTTGTGTCGTCATTATTCTGATGAACCGTTCTCATTTGTAAATTGGTACCCAACGCCTGGAATGTTATGAACAAATTGGGGCTCTTTTGGATTGGGTTCAACTTTCATACGAAGACGGCGAACCAACCCACGCACGAGCTCTTTGTTTGCGGCTCCATCATACCCCCAAACGCGATCAACGATGACTTCCGTGGGGATCACCTGATTTTCGTTAGTCATCAACATATAAAGCAAACGGAACTCTAAGAGCGTCAGATGCTGCGGGGATTTCCCTGGCACTTTTAAAACGCGCGAGCTTGGGATCAACGTAATGTTATGGGAATGAATGTCAGGTAAAACAGTGACTGGTACAGAACTGGTCCGGCGTAAAAACACTTGTACGTAGCGAGTCAATACGCGGTGGGAAAACGGCCGTTTTATTACCAAATCCCCCCCTGCATCAAGCAACTCACAATGTTCAGCCTCAGACGCCCAATCTG
>JANQSK010000667.1 GCA_028284105.1 Anaerolineae bacterium | reverse complement strand
GATTTTGGCATTGTCAAAATAGTCGGCAACCAATCAATGGCGTATACCGCAACAGGTGCCTTGATTGGAACACCTGCGTACATGTCTCCTGAACAAGCGCTTGGCCAACCCGGTGATGAGGGAGTTGATATTTATTCCCTTGGCGTCATGATTTTCCAAATGGTCACTGGGCAGCTTCCATTTGATGCGGAAACACCACTTGCTGTGGTAATGAAACACGTTAATGATTTGCCACCGCTACCGATGGAATTTAATGAGGATGTGCCGCTTGATCTTCAAGAAATTATTCTCAAGGCACTGGCTAAAAATCCGAACGACCGTTACCAAACGGCAAAAGAACTTTCAGATGCCCTTCGAGCCGTAAACTTTTCTGGCCCTTTAGCAACCTCAGCGGCGAGTGTGCCTGCCACTACTCCTTCATCTCCGACTGTTCAAAACCCAGTTGTGCCGCAAAATACACTTACCGGTGCTCGATTAGCGCAAGAAACACAGGCAAATGTCAAAGAAGAATCTGTTGTTTCTACTCAGCCTGACCCGACCCCTGCTAAGCGGAAACGACCTGGTTGGTTGATTCCTGCTGTTGTGGGTGTATTGGCCATTGTAGCGGCTGGCATTTATTTTGCATTTTTTAATGGGGGTACAGGTCAACAAACCACACCAACTCCTTTGCCTGTTGTTGCTGTTCCTGATCCAACCGATTCGCCTGAACCTGATGAACCAACGGCCGTTCCTACCGAAACCAATACACCTGAGCCAACCCTAGATCCATTTGATATCGCTCGAACGGTTAGCGCGGAAAATGCACTCACAAGGGAAGCGAACTTTACGGCTACACCAACAAAGACATCGACACCAACAACAACGCCATCCCCGACACCAACGGTGGATGGAACAATTGCATTCTTGCAATCTTGTACAACGGGTGTTGAGCTGGTCTCTGTCAACCGCTCCGGTTTTAATTCTAATTTTGTGCCTGTGGATTCAACCTTCTCACTTACATTCGTTTTGAAAAATTCGGGATCATGTCCATGGGATGCTGGTCTTGTTTGGAGATATTCAGAAGGTGACGATCTCGGATTTGAAATGTCCGATGCGGTAGAGATTGAAGAAAAGCTTAATGCAGGTGATGAAATAGAATTGACGGCTCGCCTTGGTCCTGTTTCTGGCCCTAATTCGTTTGATAGCACTTGGCAACTTTTTGATGAGAATGGTGGGCCCTTTGGAGAGCCAGCCACATTTGAAATACGCTCGTTTGTGCCTGCGACAGCGACGCCTCTCCCAACGAACACACCTGAGGCACCCACAAGTACTGTTGGCGATGATTGGAGAGCCAATTGGATATTTGATGTAAGCTTCTGCGAATATACGGATAATATTAACTGGCGCTGTACAGTTACAATTTATCCATACATTGATGGAACAGGCGCTCAAGGTGTCAATGGCGACTTTACTGTGTCTGTCTTCGACCAACCAGGTGGTCAAGCATTGACCTATCGAGGAATTGGCCCATTTGAGCACCAGGTGATTTTCCGCCGTTGTAACATTTACAACAGTGAAATTCGAGTGGTTGATGATGTTACAGCTACTGAAGCGACTAATCGGGTATTATCCGTTGATCCGAATTTGTATTTCGAGGGTGGCTGTACAGAATAAGCAAAAAATTTAAATTGAATCTAAATTATTGAGGCTTCAACTATTTAAATAGTTAAAGCCTCTTTTTTTACCTGATGATGCCGTGCTTATGACTCAGTTTCATTATCCCAATCGCGATCCGGTGTTAGATAGATCATGGGTAAACTGACCAATGTTACTGCAAATTTTACGATTAAGTTGAAAATAAAAATCTCCCAGACAACACTCCAAGGAAGTGTTAAAAAGTGATCTTGCAACCCTGGCAATGCGCCAAATGCACCAATGGCGAAGATGGCATTATCGATGGGAATACTGATTGAATTGCTAACCAATACGCGAGCCCATTGGTTTTTTCTGGTGATTTTGGTCACGAACCAGTGATATGCTTCTGTATCCGCTAATTCACTCACAACTTCTGCCAAAATTGATGCTACGGTGATACGCCATAGCGGCCCAAAAACCATGCTGTAGGCTGCTGTAAATGACCCATCTGGGTCTGACCCAGGATCCCCAGGAACAGATGCAGCCCAAGCAGCATAGATAACCATAAAGAGGTTGATAACGGCTGCAGAGATGATGAGCACTCGTGTGTTTCGTTTGCCCAAAACCTTGTGAACTAAGTCGCGTAAGGTAAACGTAATTGGGTAGATAAAGGTCCCCATATCTACCGCAAGGTTAGCGATTTCACCTATTTTTACACTGGTAATGTCGGCAATCATTTGGGCTGCGATATAGGCTGCAATGACGACGACTGCAATTCGAGGAACGGCCGTTACAACAGCCGAACTGGCGCGTTCAGACGATTGAACGCTTGAGGTTATATTTGACATGGAAAAGCTCCTTGTTTTGGTGAGGCGGATGCTACGACCGCCGCAGTTTTGATTTTGGCTTTGCTGTCAAACAAAGCACGAAGCCGGGTCTTCAGGCACAATTGCCCTTCGCTGCCACCGGCAAGCGGGGGATTATAGTAAATTGAGGATAAGAAAGCAATGCGCTTTTTAAAAATCTCGGAGGAGGTCGTCTAAGGTTTGTCTTTGGCGAATAAGAGTTGGAGAGTTGCTTTCGATTAGAATCTCGGCGGGGCGTAAACGGCCGTTATAATTTGAGCCCATTGCAAACCCATAAGCACCCACATCATGGATAACTAGCAAATCACTAGGTTGCACGGATGGTAGAAAGATGTCTTTTGCTAGCCAATCGCCTGATTCACAAATAGGGCCAACAACATTAACTTTTTTAAGAGAAGTAGATTTTGGGTTTAGAAGCTCAACACGATGCTGTGCTTGATAAAGCGTTGGGCGAAGCAGATCGTTCATTGCTGCATCGACTATCACAATTTGACGATCCGCTTTTTGTTTGGTGTAGAGGACTTTGGTGAGTAAATAGCCCGTTGGCCCAACGATTGAGCGGCCAGGTTCCATAATAAGCTGGTAGCTGGCTTGAAGAATGGGGGAAGAAACGGCCGTAATCCATTCAGAGATTGAGGGTAAATCCCCGCTATTCGCGTAGTCAATGCCAAGGCCGCCTCCAATATCAATGTAAGCAAGCGGAATATTTTCTACTTTGAGCCGATTTGCGAAATCAACGAGATAGTTTGCAGTTAATTGATGGGCTTTAAATTCTTTTATTTGGGAGCCAATATGGGCGGCAATTCCAACAGGTTTTAGATAGGGGTGTTCTTTTGAGCGATGAAAGAGGGATACGGCCGTTTCAGGATCAACACCAAACTTGGAAGAGGCTTGTCCCGTGCTGATGTATGGATGAGTTTCAGCAAAAATGTTGGGATTAACACGGACACCAATGGCCGTTTCTTTTTGTGACTCAGTGGCCAAGTTGGCCAAAAGCTCCCATTCCATTTCAGACTCGACGTGGATTGCTTTAATGCGAGCGTCCATTGCCATTTGGAGTTCATCTGCCGTTTTGCCCACGCCAGAATAGATGATTTTCTCTGGTGGGAAACCAGCTTTTAAAGCTAAAAAGAGTTCACCTCCGCTCGTGACATCTGCACCAAGCCCCAATTGATTTAAGCGTTTGAGCAAATGGATATTGCTGTTTGCTTTCAAGGCATAGGCGGAAAGAATATTTGGATTATTGATGGCGTACGCCTTTGCCAGTTCCTCTAATTTTTCAGAGTCATATACAAAAAGAGGCGTATCAAATTGTTGAGCTAATTGTGGGAGGGAATCAAAAAAATCAGACATTGGTGTTGACAGTTTCTTTTTCCATGCTGGCAATCGACTCAGCGACATTTTCGATAGCAACACGCTGTTTTCGATAAAGGTCAGATTCGCTCATCGCCAATCGGCGGGCAATGTCGCGTACCCGTAATCCTTGAACAAATTTTAACTCGAGAATGTTGTATAAAATCCATTCGGCGGTGGTCATTTTGCGTTCGCCTTCCGGCATTTGCAGAGCGATCGCTTTATCTAGAATGGAGCGTAATGCTTTTGTTGGATTGTTTTCATTTTCATCCATTGCGCGTCGAACAATTTCAAGCCGCATCAATGGGCTCTTCGTTAATTTTGGGCCACCCCAATAGTGAGTTAAGGCATCGCGAACCATGCTGTTAAAGTCTGGATCATCAAGTAATTCATCGTGATCTACGGTTTCTGTTAGGGTGGTCAACCCCCCAAATTTGGCAGCCTGATTCCTTGCCTGAAGCGCAGTGACTTGTGGCAAAATTCCGTCAACTGCAGCGAATATTTCTTGCTGAATAAATCGGTCCTCAAGCGCTGATGCTGCCTGATCGGCTAAACGTTCAAAGATGAGTTCTTCTCCCTCTGCTAAATCAGGAGACCCGTTTCTAGCACGTATCCCCATGATGCCGATGACCACTTCTTTGTCTCGATCGTATAACGGCCGTATCCAAAAGCCCTCCCAAATAAAAAGGCCGTCTTCAAAGAACAGCTCAGAGCTTTCAGAGTTTAACTGTGAATTTGACAGGGCTTGCCAATCCGGATTGGGTAAATCACCCCCTTCATGGATAAGGGGGCCGACAACCGATTCTAATTTAGGGCCATCTGAGGTGATGGCAGCCACAAAGGAGGTCGGAGTTCGTAATGTTTCACAAGTGATAGCCATCAATGATTCAAGGTATTGTTGGACTTCTTTGGTGGTAAGCAAGCGTTCGCTTAGCTCTTGAATACGCCGAACCTCGATATCTTCTTCAAGTTGAAAGAGTCGTGCTAACGGCCGTTTATAGATGTGGATCCACCATTGGACTAGCATAACAGTTAGCACCATGGAAAAACCAATCAACGTTTCGACCGGCATGCCTAAAATACCATCTGTTCGACTAACCCAAATATAAACCAGTAAAACGATAGCACCAGACATGGGGACTCTGGCCATAAATTTGACGAGACGAGACCAAACAACACGGTCAGGCTTTGTTGCACTCAGGTATGTGACTTGCACGGTTAAAACCGAAAACATTGCGCCAACAACAAGATTGCCAATGATTATGATGGGCCATATCCAAATCGGGATGGTTCCGCTGAAGGTATTTCCGCTTAATAGTAAATATGGGAATACACCGAGTGGGGCAGCCGTGATTGCTACAAGGGTGCTGCTCATTCGATTTCGGGTTGTGCGTGTGATGCATCTCTGACGCGCTCGCCAAACATTATAAATACTGGCTGCTGTCACAATCCAAAAATAAATTACAAAAACGGGGAATATGGCGCCAGCCGACAAAAACGGCACGGCCGATTCATTCACAATTTGTTGAACGATGAGATCGCTAAAGAGCACTAGGCTTAAAAAGACGATGCCAATCAAATAAGCAATCGGTGTCAGGAAGCGTCGTCTCTTTGGGGTGGCTCCAGTGATAGATAAGAGGGTATCTGACAAATGAAATTGAGCTGCAGGCACCAGTGCAATGCCCACCCATTGTGCCCTCAACCATGTTTCAGCTGAAAGTGCATCAATAATTCGGCTGGCCATCAATTCGGTGAAATAAACGATGCTTACAAAGGTTAAAACTGAAACAAAAGCGGCCGTGACCTGATCCCGAAACCCTTCAGTGAGGGTGAACAGCACCACACCTACACCAAAAGCTACAATAATGGCTTGTAAGGTGTCATTTATAAGCGCAAGAATATCGGGTAAATTGGACAACATCATTTACTTTTGAGCTGGAAAACAGACGAGCTCCACTCATTTCCATCTAGGCGGGTGTTGGTGAAGGCGGTAAATCTAAAGATGGTGGTTTTTTCTTCCAATCATTTGAATCTTGTGAATTTGATTCAACAGGGGGAGCAGGGGTGTTTGGATTATTGTTATTGGATGATGAGCGACTTGGAAGACCCTTTCCTTCCATCAGAGAAAGAAATTCATCTGCTTCGAGGGTTTCAATCTCAAGTAACGTTTTGGCGATCAGGTCTAGCTTTTCACGATGGGTAGTTAAAATTTGGGTTGCACGCTCGTACTGCTCATCAATTATGGCGCGTACTTCCAAATCAATCTTCTCAGCTATGG
>JANQSK010000665.1 GCA_028284105.1 Anaerolineae bacterium | reverse complement strand
GATTTTGGCCAGTGATGGCGTCCCCTCGTTACCCCGCACAAAACCACCTTGGAAGCTTCATGAAGGGAAAGGGTACGAAGAATATACGGCTCAACAGCTGCTCGACATGTTGACTGAAATTCGGAATGAGTCGCTGGCGTTAATACGGCCGTTATCCTCGCAACAGTGGGTCCAAAGCGGCACCCTTATGGGCTCAGTCACTTCAATTCTCGATTTAGGAACTTGGGTTGCCAATCATGACAAAGGCCATCTTGAGCAAATCAAACGGTTGGTTTTGGGCGAATAGGTCAAACCCTTGCATAATTAACTTATGACGAATGCTGAACGAGAAACCAGTTCGCAGCAGCTGGGTATTTTGCAACAATTTACAGCCGAATTACATCAAGCCACAGACATTGAAGACGTTGTGCTTCGAGTTTTGCGCGTGATGGTTAATGAATTTGGCTATTCACATGCAGTCGTTGGGCTAGTTGATTTAGAAGCCCAAATTATTTCTAATTGGCTGGACAGTGTTCAGGGGCAGGAGGAAGCTGGGAAGCGTATTCCTTCTCCAATCAAGCTGCCGCTCACCACAGCTGGGGGCACGATCGCCAATGCTGTCTTAAACCATCAGCTTCAACCATTTCATGACAACAACCTGTCAACAGATGCGGAACTAAACCAATATTTAAAGATGACAAAAGGGCTCATTGTTCCGATGAGTTGGGGGGTCCAGCCTATTGGTGCCTTGCTCATTTCAGATGCCACGCCAGAAGATGATCGATTGAAGTCGATTTTGGCAATTGCCACACAAACGGCCGTTTCAATCGGCATGATGCGGACGCGCCTGCGTCGTGCTCAAGCGACTGCCCTCAAAGAGGAGCGTGCCCGCATTGCGCTTGATATCCATGACTCCGTGTCTCAATCGCTGTTTGGACTTGTGTTGACTTTGGAAGGAACACTCAAGCTATTGGATAACGACACTGATGCGGCACGAACAGAGCTTGAATGGGCCATTAATTCAGCACGGCAGGTGCGTCAACAAATACAGCAAACGATTCATGACAACTGGACAGAAGAGATGTCAGCGGCGGTGTTTGAAACGGATTTACAAAAATACGTGGTAGACGTTTTGCAAGGCTCTCACCTGTCGGTTGTGTTTGATATTCGAGGTGATTTTAGCTCGTTGTCCCCACAGGCTCAGCGGGCGCTTTATCGCATTTCACAGGAAAGCCTTACCAATATAGTGCACCATGCAGCGGCATCGAATGCCAGGGTGTGTGTAGACATTTACAACCAGTTTGCCAGATTGGTTGTGCGTGATGACGGGCGGGGATTTGAGCCAACTGCAGCGCTTATCCAAAATTATGACAAAGAGCATTTTGGGCTTCGTGGGATGCAAGATCGTACCCGTAGCTTGGGCGGTACATGCGATATTTTTAGCCAGCCTAACGCTGGAACCTCTATTGTGGTGGAGTTTCCAATATGAGTCAGATACGCATTTTAGTGGCTGATGATCATGAGGTGGTTCGTCGTGGGCTTGTCCTTGTTTTGCGACAAGAAGAAGATTTCGAAATCGTTGGTGAAACAGAAGATGGTCTAGAAACAGTCACTCTTTGTCGTACGGTAACACCTGATTTGGTGCTGCTTGATTGGAAGATGCCGAAGATGAATGGGCTAAAGGCAGCCAAGTTGATCAAAGAGGAGTTTCCAAACATTCGAACGCTGGTTTTATCTGGTGCACCTGTAGAAACGGCCGTTCTTGATGCGCTTGACCAAGGTGTTGACGGTTTTATCCACAAGGATGTATCGTCAGCAGGATTGGCACACGCGATTCGAGTCGTTGCCAATGGGGGAAGCTATCTTGGACCTCAGGTAACGCAAGCTCTTTTAGAAAAAAGCCGTAAAGGTGAACAATCTGACGAAATCGTACCGCTATCTCCACGCGAACTGGAAATTGTAAAATTGATGGCTACCTCTTCGACCTACAAAGAGATGGGGAATCAACTTAACATTAGCGAAACCACTGTGCACACGCACGTTAAACGCATCTTTGCCAAGATGGACCAACCCAATCGCACGCAAACCGTTATCACCGCATTGCGTCTTGGGCTCATTGAGCTTTAGCATTCAGTAACTCCTCGCTGGCCGAGCCTGGC
>JANQSK010000662.1 GCA_028284105.1 Anaerolineae bacterium | reverse complement strand
AAGGTAAAGTCGGCGTTGTGACACTCAACCGACCCAAAGCGATGAACGCGCTTAGCGGTCCTTTGATGGATGAGTTAATTTCGCAGCTTCAACAGTTTGATGCAGATGAAAACATTGGGGCGATGGTGATCAGTGGGAGTGAACGTGTCTTCGCAGCCGGTGCTGATATCAAGGCGATGGCTGAAGCGACCCCTGTGACAATGTTGGAGAATCCAATGATTGGTTATTGGGATAAGCTTCGTCAAGTTTCAAAGCCAGTCATTGCCGCTGTTTCAGGATATGCCTTGGGTGGTGGTAATGAGTTAGTGATGGCGTGCGACATGGTCATTGCCAGTGAATCAGCCAAATTTGGGCAACCTGAGATCAATTTGGGTATCATACCGGGTGCTGGTGGTACTCAGCGACTTACCCGAGCATTGGGCAAAGCGTTGGCGATGGAAGTGGTCTTAAACGGCCGTTTTCTCACTGCTGACGAAGCATTACAATATGGCTTGGTGAATCGTGTAGTGCCTGTTGAGGCCTTCAAAGCTGAAGCCATTAAGTTGGCGAGTGAAATTGCTGAACGGGCACCTGTGGCAATACGTCTTGCGAAAGAAGCCGTCAATGCAAACTTTGAAATGGCACTACGTGATGGTATTGCCTATGAACGCCGTCTTTTCAATATGCTCTTTAGCACAGAAGATCAGAAAGAAGGGATGGATGCGTTTATCAATAAGCGCAAAGCTGAATGGAAAGGAAAATAAACACAAATGGCTAAAAAGAAAAACAGTAATCGACGCTCCCGAGATAGAGCTGCAAAACCAAAAGTCGGTGGGGGAAAAACGGCCGTTGAGAAAAAACTAACCAAGGATGAGCAATTTCGGCTAGACTACGCGTATGTTCTCAAAGATCTAAGAACCGTCTTTATTTTAGCTGCAATTATGTTTGCCTTGCTTATCGCGCTCAACCTCTTTTTGCAATAAGAGATTGATATTCCTTTGGGAAGAAAAAGACGCATTTTTGCGTGTACCCTTTCCAAAGGGGTTATTTCTCAGTAAATAATCTCCAATTTCCATGATTTACTCTGGAAAAAGCCCCGATTTCTTACAAAAAATTTATTGACGCTAAAAATTGCATGTGTTATTATCTCGACAGAAGTTCGGCCCAAAAGCCGAACTCTTTGCTCTTATCTCATCAATAAGAGCAAAAAGGTTCAAATTTCTATCATTTTAACCAATTGCAAGCACACAATTCCCATTAAATCGGCAAGTTTGTAAATTGGTTCAGGTAAAAGTGATCCAACAAAAGAAGTAACCACTTTTACAAAAGCACAGGAGATTAGACATTCGCAAGAGTCGTAGTAAAAAAACCACGAAACACCTGACTTCGGTTAATTATCGAATCAACAATCGCATTCGAGTGCGAGAAGTACGTTTAATTGATCATAATGGTGAAAACCACGGCGTCGTTCCAACAGCAAGGGCAATGGAAATTGCAAGAGAAGCAAATCTTGACCTTGTGGAAGTGGCCCCTAATTCCCGTCCTCCCGTTTGCCGCATCTTGGACTATGGCAAATTTGCCTACGAAAAGACAAAGAAGGAGCGGGAAGCACGCAAGTTACAAAAACAAATAGAAATTAAAACCGTGCGTCTTACACCACGGACAGGAGATTTCCATCGAGACATTGGCGTCAAAAATGCGCGCAAATGGCTAGGTGAAGGCAAAAAAGTGAAATTCCAAGTTCGCTTTAGAGCGCGTGAAATCACATATCCTGAAATTGGCAAAAAGGCGCTAGATGAAATTGCCGAGTTGCTATCCGACATTGCTGAAATCGAACAACGACCGAAGCTTGAAGGATGGTCAATGACATTGTTAAT
>JANQSK010000652.1 GCA_028284105.1 Anaerolineae bacterium | reverse complement strand
GGTTAGCTATCATGGCATGGGGAACGCGCTTTATATTCCGCTCTTGAAGCTGTTTGGAAAACGCTCCGTCGTTTATATGGATGGGGTGGATTGGGAGCGGCCGAAATGGGGCAAGATGGCAAGCCGTATGTTGAAAATGGGCGCCACTTTTGCGTTTAAATGGGCGGATGCTGTCTATGTAGACAATGAAGCTTCTCAAAAACGATTTGGTGATATTTTCGGCCGTACGCCTGAAATGATTACCTTAGCGGCTGATATTTGGGATCCACCGGGCGAAGATTTGCTGCCTGAGCTAGGTATTGAGCCAAATAACTACATCCTGTTTGTTGGCATGTTGAAGCCAGACAAAGGGGTTCATCTTCTTATTGAAGCCTATTCAAAATTGGATACTGACATCCCGCTTGTGATTGTTGGGGATAATCCAGATGCCCCTAAATATGTTAATCGTCTTAAAGAGATGAGTGATGATCGAGTGAAGTTCCTTGGCTTCCAATATGGAATGGCTGCTCGTCAAATTTTTGCCAATAGCTTGATATATGTTCAACCTTCTGTCATGGAAGGCAACTCGCCTGCTTTGATGAGTGCAATGTCCTGTGGGCGTTGCGTGGTTGTTAACGGCATTGAACAAAACAGAGAGACGATCGGGTCTGCTGGTATTGCTTTTGAAGCGGGAGATACGGAAGATTTGTGTATGCATTTGGACCGCTTGTTGAGTGATAAAGCTTTAATTGAGGAATA
Source organism: Anaerolineae bacterium (assembly GCA_028284105.1). Taxonomy (GTDB): domain Bacteria; phylum Chloroflexota; class Anaerolineae; order Promineifilales; family Promineifilaceae; genus QQUD01. Next base: position 1,496 of record JANQSK010000652.1, on the reverse strand, counting down.
CGGCCGTAAAGCCCTGCAGCGCATCCATGATGTTTATAATTGGGAACGAGTCGTTGATGAACTCGAGCTGTTATACGGTGAAGTTCTTGGACATACGCCCAAGATGCAAGAGCTCAATGTATAACAAAATTTAATGTAATGAATGCGTGGAGCAAGTTGAATGAGTAACAAAACACCAAAAGTGAGTATTGGATTACCCGTCTACAATGGTGAAAAGTATGTAGGGGAAGCGATTGAGTCCATTTTGACCCAATCATTTACAGATTTCGAACTCATTATTTCAGATAACGCATCAACAGACGGCACACAGCAAATTTGTGAGAAATATGCCGCACAAGATGACAGGGTCCGGTTTTATCCCTCTGAAGTAAATCATGGCGCATCTTGGAATTACAATCGCACCTTTGAATTGGCGGCAGGCGAATATTTTCGCTGGCATGCGGCTGATGATGTTTTAGCCCCTGAGCTTATTAAGAAAAGCGTCCAGGTGCTTGATGATAAACCAGAAGTGGTTTTGGTGTTCACTTGGGTTTTAGATATTGATCCTCAAGGGAATGAAATCGAACTTAAAAAATCAGGGGTCGGCTCACGTTTACCGCTTCCTCATCAACGATTCAGAGGGTTGAGCACCGTCAAACCTGCATTTAATTGTGAGGAAGTGTTTGGTATGGCTCGTCGTGACATCTTGGCGAACACAAAACTCATTGCCCCATACTCTGACTCTGATAGAACATTATTGGCGGAGTTAGGGCTATACGGTCCCTTCCATGAAATTGAAGAACCTTTGTTCTTCCATCGCATGCATGATGAAGGTTCTGTCGTCGTTAACCCTGATCGCCAATCGCGCACCGCTTGGTTCGACACATCCAAAAAAGGGAAGCTGGTATTCCCTAGCTGGCGACAGCTGCGTGAGCTGTTGAGTGTTATTTGGCGGACACCCATAAGCTGGCGCGAACGTATTTATTGCTATATCCATATGTTGCGCTGGGTTAAACGTCGCCGCCGCCATCTTCGCAGAGATTTAGTTTGGGCAATAAAGCATTTAAGCTAATTTAATGGATTTTGTTGCCCTATGAGTTCCCCGGTTTCTGATATTCAATTTAGCGTGGTTATCCCCACCTACAATCGCGGTGCGCTTGCGAAGCGTGCGGTTAAAAGTGTGCTGGCCCAAACTAAACGGCCGTTTGAGATTATTGTCGTCGATGATGGGTCAAAAGATGATACTCGCCAGCAAATAGAAACGCTTGGGGATGTCGTCACCTACGTGTATCAGCAAAATCAAGGCTCAGCTGCTGCCAGAAACAAAGGTATGCGTCAGGCTCAATGCGAATGGATCGCCCTTTTAGATTCTGATGATGTTTGGTTAGAGAATCATCTTGAAACCATGGCGCAGGCTATTGATGCCACACAGGGTGAAGCTCGATTTTACTTCGCAGATACGATTCGGCCTGTTGAAAAAGGCTCAGGTAGTCGATGGGAAGGCGTTGGCTTTTCTA
>JANQSK010000643.1 GCA_028284105.1 Anaerolineae bacterium | reverse complement strand
GTTTTCTCCATCATAAAGCCGCACCATGTCCACAATATCTTTTGGATTTTCGGGCTCAGCGAACGGCTGGGTGGCGTAATACCACTTTTTTAAATAGTGGCTAGGACGGTGCTCTAAGAATGGGACTTCACGTCGTAGTTCCATGTACTCTTTGTCGAGCCGATGCATCATGAATGGCACCCATGAAACACCTGCCTCAGTAAAGGCAACGCGCAAATTAGGGAAGCGAACTGGCACGCCCGTTTCAATCATACTGACCATGTTGGCCATCATACTAAACGTGTGAGAGACGGTGTGCTGTCCCAACACCGTTTGGAACTCATGAACTTGGCATGGAAAGACGGGATGCACCACGGTAACGCTGTGAAGTAAAACTGGCAGATCTGCATCTTGGGCCGCTTGAAAAATGGGATCGTACATGCGATGTCCCCAAAGCGGATTAACACCAGCGGTAGGGAGATAGATACCGACTACGGTTGGTTCTTTGGCATACTTTTCGATTTCACGGGCAGCGTCGAGCGGGTCTTGGGAACACGCAATGATGCAGCCGAGGATCCCTTTTTCACGACTGCACCAGCGATCAATCATCCAAGCGTTGTATGCACGGGCAATGGCGGAGGCGTAATCAGCCCGAGGATGGACTGCCAACTTGAGCAGATGATCCGGAAAAAGAATGCCGATATCGACGTTGATTTTGTCTAGTTCATCCCGCATTTGGGGCACATCCCAAACGGCTCGCGCACCGTCTCCACCCCCTTCGAACATGGGGAAGTAGAAGGTGTCTCCAGGCGCAAAGCCAGGTAGAGCTAGATAGCGATCATCTTGAAAGCTGCCTGCAATTTTCAATGATTGCCGAAACGGCTCATCAAGATACTCTGCCATTTCAGCGGGTTTTTCGTGTAAATGAACATCCACATCAACAACAAGCATGTCATCGAGGGATTGGCGTTTTTCTGACATTGTGGAGGATTCCTTGTTTAGCTAGTCAGCCCTTCAGCATTTCAGCTAATCCGTAGTTCAGCTTTTGGCTGACTAGCTGACAAGCGAAGCGGCTGACAGACTGAAATGCTATGAGAAGACTAGCTCTGATAATCTGCTTCTTCCTTATCCAACATCATTTTGAGTTCGTTGAAATGCAGATTGGCAAAGCCGGTTGGGTAGGTGTTCCATTGGCGTTCTGCTTTTTTGGCAACGTCATCTGGAATGATAGCGAGTTCACGGCCGGTTTGTAGGGCGAGTAATTGAACTTGACAGGCGCGTTCGAGGAAGTAAAGCTCATCCCAAGCCTCAGCAACGGAGCTTGCCAAAACCATGACGCCGTGGTTGCCCATAAAGAGGATTGCTTTGTCGTGTCCCATCAGGTTAGCCACGCGCTCCCCTTCGTCGTCGGTAACGGCGAGGCCTTGGTAGTCGCGGTCGTAGGCAATACGGCCGTAAAATTTGCACGCATTTTGATCCAACATCAAGAATTCATAATCCTTCAAGCAGGCCAGCGCCAAGATAGTAGGAGTATGAACGTGCATGATACAGCGGGCGTGGGGCAATGCTTGATGCAAATGCCCGTGCAAAATTCGGGCGCTGGGGTCAACCTTGTGTTCCGTGCCATCCCAAGTGGATGGGTCATCTAAGTCAAGCATCACGAGGTCGCTCGCTTTGATACGCGAGAAGTGATAGCCAACAGGCTGGACGAGGAATTTACGGCCGTTTTCCGACAGAGCCACACTAAAATGATTGGCGACGGCTTCATGATAATCATGTTGATAGGCCAACCTGAACGAGGCGGCTAAATCGACACGCAGTTGCCATTCATGGTCTGTCATCGTTCCATTCGATATGTCTTGGGCAAGCATTTGGGTCTCCTTCTTTGAGTGTCAGGTATCAAGTGTCAGGTTGCAGGTCGCTTAATGAATGCCAAACACGAGATACACAACGCTTTTCACTTTTTACTAATCACTACTCACTAACCACCTAACCCTCAGTCCCCTAACCGCTCCATAATTTCACTTGCTGCTTCTTTGACTAAACAAGCCAATTCCACGGCATGTTCTTCGTTGCGTACTCTAAACTTGGGTACACCAACTGCGGGAGAGGCGATAAGGTCTCCAACTGAATTAAATACGGGGGCGGCGACGCTGGTCCAACCGACTTCATATTCGTCATGGTTCCAACTGACCCCTGTTTTTAAAATTTGTTTGAATTGTTTTTGAAGGCCGCTTTTACTGTTGACGGTGGCGTCGCTGTATTGAATGAGCGGGTGATTGAAATAAGTAGTGAGGTCGTTTGGAGAACGGTGAGCTAGGAAGAGCTTGCCCGAGGATGTAACGTGCAGCGGATGACGTTCTCCGGTTGAGTTAGCGATTCTGATTTTGTGACGCGTATTGATTTGGGCGGCGAAGTAGCATTGATCACCGTCGGGGAGGCAAAAGTATATCGTTTCGCCTGTTTGTTCGGCTAGTTTTTGAAGGCTAGGTTGGGCGATAGCGACGATTTGGTCAGTCCATGACGCTTTTGAGAGGAGGGAAAGGAGCTGGTCACCGAGCTGGTAGCTGTCGTTGGAAACGGCCGTTTTAACTGCACCCACCGCCTGTAAAGTTTCCAATAATCGGACAACCGTTGTTCGTGGCAAGTTGACATCCCGTGCTAACTGCGAGATGCTAATTTGGTCATTTTCCTGACCAATTTTATAAAGTAAAGCAAATGCTCGTTCAACTGATTGAATCATGTTAATTGTCCGCTTGGCGGATATTATCCATCAAGTGGATAGATTTGCAAGGGGAGGGAATTAGTTGATTAGGTAATTGGGTAATTGGGTAAGTGAGAGATTTGGGGCGTTTAACATCATTGGTCGTTTTCGTTGGCCGTTTTCGTTTTCGGCTTTGCGTTCTTGGCGGTTAATATTTGTCTTTCTACATAAAAATCGTCATTTTTTCTCTGTGCTCCCAGCATCTCCGCGTTGAATATTCTTTTCCAAATCATGCCCAATTCGATTCACTTGAAATAAAAAATCCTCATTGTCAATTGTCGATCTTTTCAGGTATGGTTGTGAATAATTTTTTGTTGAGGAAGTAGCAAAATGGAAAAGGTTCAAAAAGCGACGCTTGATTGGTTTGGGTGTGCCACGTTTCGATTGAATGTTGATGGGTTAACGATTTTTCTTGATGCCTATATCGATCGGATTGAAGGCTCAGATGGACCTGAAGGGGCAACTGCTAGTCAAGTCACAGAGTGTGATTACATCTTGATTGGACATAGCCACTTTGATCACATTTGGGGGGCTGAGACCATTGCCAAAAACACAGGCGCTAAAATCATTGGCAGCTATGAATCCATTCGAATGATGTCGGATGAAGGGGTGCCAGAGGAGCAGCTTTTCCCAGTGGCGGGAGGTGAACGGGTGGTGCTGTCTGAGAATGTAACGCTCCATGTCTTTCCGATGCTGCACTCCTGTTTGCTAGAAGGCTACAACGATACGGAGCCAGATGTGGCGTGCTTGGATGTACACAACTACGAATATTTTGAAGAGCGGGTTATCCTCGCTCAATTTTCTGAACAAATTGCCCAGCTCGGTGAGGCGGTGAAAAACCATCTTGAAAAGAGTCGCCAAGGGGCACGCGGGGATGGTGGCGTGCTGGGCTTCTTGCTGGAGATGCCAGAAGGAACGCTCTTTTTCAAAGATACGATGGGGCATTGGACGGGGATATTGGAAGAAATTGATGCCGATGTGGCGATTTTGGCCATAAGCGGCCGAGGCAATGTAGATGGGGAACCAATTAAAGGGTCGCTTATTGATTTTATGAATCAAGAGGTAGCGGCTCTAAGCTGCAAGCGGTTTATTCCCTGCCATCACGACAACTATATGCCAGGATTTGCGACGCATTCCAATTTGCCTGCACTCAAAAAAGGGATGTTAGCGAAGCATCCTGACTTAGATTTTATTTCGCCAAACTACGAGCTAGGATTTGAGGTGTTTCGATGAAATTATCAGTTTGTACGGATGCTATTTTTAATCGTCAACCTACTGTGGAAGCTTTGGAACAAATAAACGAGGTGGGTTTTGACGCGTTTGAATTTTGGAGTTGGTGGGATAAAGATATTGATGCCATCGTAGAAGCTAAAGATCGTTTGGGCTTAACGGCCGTTACCCACTGCACCCACTTCATTAGTCTCGTTGATGAAACAAAACGGGAATCCTATCTTCAAGGGCTCGAAGCATCCATTGACATTGCTAAAAAGCTAGGTGTCAAAACGATCATCTCACAGACGGGAAATGATTTAGGTATTTCACGTGAGGT
>JANQSK010000634.1 GCA_028284105.1 Anaerolineae bacterium | reverse complement strand
TGGCAATGAGGTGGGCGATGCTCCCTCCTGACGTCAAGTTTCCCGCTGAGGTTTCAGGATAGCCAATCAAATCTGAGACCCAGCGTAGCAGCATATTTTCCATCCGTACTGCGCCTGGTGATGCGTAAAAAATACCGGCAAACTGATTGGAAATCGCCGCCAAATAATCTCCCAAGGCGGAGGGATAAAGTGGGCCACCTGGAATATAGCCAAACATGCGCGGCGAGCCAGGGCTTAAATTGGGTCGGTCTACTTCTGTTTCAATCAGCGACAGCGCGGCTTCTATACCGATGCCCGTTTCTTCAAGGGGGGAATCGAGCAATAAACGGCCGTTTTCCGTCCCCGTTACAAAGGTTGGGCCATCCTCAGAAGCAGTCATAAACGCTTCAGCATATGCATTGACATGAGCTAATAGGTTTTGTCGTTCTGTTGGGTTTGGCTCCAATTGACGGGCGATTGATTCAAGATGCTTAATATGGTCTTTCATGACGTGATTTTACACCGATTAAGGCACAAATCCCGCCATAGATGTATGATTGTTATCCATATTTACTAAACCCACTTTTATTCAATTGGACCTCGTTATGAATGTATCTCCTATCACTGAAAAAATTGGCGCTATTGTCAATGATGTTGATTTCTCCCAACTTTCTGACCAACAAAAACAAGAAGTAGAAACAACCTTAGCCAAACATCTTGTGCTTTACTTTCCAAACCAATCGCTGGATCGTTTTCAGCTCAGCCAATTAGGTCACAAGTTTGGGCCTCCGTTTCTTCATCCTTTAGTTGACAATGGATTTGATGATTGCCCTGATGTGCTTGAATTGCGTCGTGAACCCCAAGCTGAAGCGGTGTTTGGTGGGGCAAGCTGGCATGCTGATGTGAGTTGGCTAAAACCTGGCGGCTATATTTCTATTTTGCATGGCAAAGTCGTGCCATCCGTCGGGGGAGATACCTGCTTCACAAGTTCAATTGCTGCTTTTGAATCTCTTTCCGATGGGATGAAAACGATTTTGAGGAATTTGAAGGCAATTCACAGCTATTATGGCCCAGGTGGAGAGATTGATGAGCGATATTCGGCCGTTTATCCAGTTGTGCGAACCAATCCAATTACGGGTGTAGAAGGGCTCTTTGTGAATCGCATGTTTGTGACCCAATTTGAAGGGATGTCGGTTGCCGAAAGCGAACCGATTCTAGAATATTTGTATCGTCTTTTAGAAGAGCATCGCTTTAGCTGTCGTTTTCGTTGGGAAGCGGGCGGCGTTCTTATGTGGGACAACCGCTTTACGCTTCATTATCCCATCAACGATAATCGTCGCGAATTGCGCGTTATGATTAGGACAACGTGTTTGGAATCTTAGGAATTGACTCAATAAATGTTAGTATCTCTTTAGCACAAAATTCTGAAGAATTTATCGTGGTATCAACCTTTAAATCATAGGGTCTGTTTTCATGAACCGCTTCAATCTGTGCTTCAACGAGCCCTATCATTCGATCTCCACGGGCAACTTCACGGCTTTTCGCGACGTCGATATCACAATAAACACCCACCGAACACACTTTTTTCAAAGCCAAAGCTGACATGATCGCCTCATAAACTTCATCTTTTACAATGACAGTATCAATGACTAATGCCATCTCTTTTTGGCTTGCATTTTGGATTGTTTTATTGAATAGATCCAAAGCAGAGCGATACAAATAACCCATTTTGCTTTTATCTTCAACGAACTTAAAGTGGATATTCTCCAGAAAAATATCCACTTTGAGATGCAAAACAGGACAAGTCACCTCTTTCATAATTTCTTGAGCAATGCTACTTTTTCCAGCACTTGAGGTACCGTTTAAAAGAATCGCCTGATTTGTATTCATAAGTGCCTCAACATTTTTATGCTACTCAAGCAGACCATTTGATTCAAGCATAAGCAATTTTTCGAGTGTCACCCAACCTCGCCACTCTTGTAAGCAGGAAGGGCTTACAGGGGGCCACGGAATTGTCCATCCACCATCGGGAAGCTGTTCTTGGAGCACTTGCTCTATATGTTCATCAATAACCGCTTTTTCAAAATAAGTGCGTAATGGATGCTCAGGAGTGGGCGCCCAATCGAGCGGTTTCCAAACGTATCCGCGATCCTCAACATCTGCGACCAACCCCGCTAAAAACATGGGCTCAATTAAACGGGCCAATTCTTTATCTGCCCGTTCTCGATCTGGAACATGGTAAAGAAATTTCAGAGCTACCCCAGTCTCATGCATCTCTTTTGGTTCTAGTTTTGCAATCTTGGACCAGCAATAGTTTGTGGCAAGCTCCAGCCATTCATGTCTATAATTGTTTTTATGCATCACACCAGCAATAGCGGCTGTTGGGTTTAAAGATGCAGGCGGATTCTCCTCGGTATTCCACCAAGGGGCACGTGGATATCGGAGAGCTGTTGGTAGCAACCAAGGCACACCTCCCTCTTCGGTCGTTATGGTCAATAGATAATCACAGGCCAGTTTGGCTATTT